>NZ_JAXBLX010000039.1:0-42868 GCF_037027555.1 Halalkalibacter kiskunsagensis
TTTGGGGAGGTACTTCCTTTTTTATGCCTTGGAACCCTTGAGACACAAGGGATGATATTTATGAAATTCACTCATTTATATGAATAAATGAGAATTTTTATTTCTTTAATATTGCACATTTGACACATAAAGCGATATTAAGGAGGAACTGAGATGGATGCAGAAAAATGGAGTAAAGCGACAAATGTTAGTTTTGATAAACAAAGGGAGATTGACGAGAAATTATCTCCAAGCATTGGTCAAATGCAATATGTCATTAGTTATGCGAGGACTATCTACGAGTGTACAAAAATAATGAAAAATGCATCAACTATGGCACACGAAGGACTAATTGATTTTGAACTTGCCCAGAAAATTTTAGATGTTCAAAAGAAAAATATTGAACGTGGTACTATTTACTTACAATAATATTTGAAGGATTAAATTAGTTTGCTCTTCGTAAAAACTGCTAAATTAGGAGCAGTGCAAATTTTTGTTAGCTTTGCTGTAAATCTACTAATTGTTTTATTTGCTGGGCAGGTCGCGGTTGGGCTTAGAAGTAGATCCTTTTTGATTAAGATTCAGCGCTGGTTCATGGCATCTGTTTTTGGTGCCTTAGCTGTAAACTTAGCTTTTCATGAAATAAAATAAAACTTTGAAGAGTTTTTGTAAGAGAAGAGTAATCCATTTTTCTTCAAAAAGGTGACGTTTGTTGAGGGGCGAGAGCTGTTTACATAGCTCTTTCTTTAAACTAAAGAGTGCAAATATTATTGATCTTCCACAATCGGGCGCTTTTCTAAAATAAGGAAAGCCTCTTTCTTCATGAAAAGGGCCAGATAATTGAATAACACTTGGTAGTTGAATTAGATATTTATGTTAAAAGTGAAGATAATATCAAAGCCTTACCTTTTCCTATCTACACTTGAATACATAGAAATGTGTATATCACCAAATTGTGAGGTTATGAGGTTACTAACTATTATGAAAAACCATGATATGTTACAGGCATATGAACGGCTAATAGGCTTAAAGGAAGCACCTAAGTTCTTTCTATAATAGATATAATATAACGTTGTAAGCTGATAGCGTGGAGGGCTTATTCCTTTTGAAACGGCTTAAAGGAAAACCGGATTAACCCCCGAATTTTGGACATAAGCTCTCTTATTCTTGGTCATTCTTATCTTTTTGTTTTTTATGTGTTCTTTCAATATGTTTCGCTAGGGCCAAGTAGCTTGACAAGGAGCCTCTGCGGGCATAATTCTCTTGCCAGGAAGCCAGCTTTATTAGGTGCTGGCAGGGCCAAAAGAGGCTATCATGCCCGCCACTCCATATCAAGCTGTGTTTCTAAATTTGTTTGTTATCATCCTACAGATGTATTTCTTTGATCTCTAGCTTTTCAACCTGTTGTTTCGTATAAAATTCCTGTGGTGACAGATCTAGAATACTAGAA
Source organism: Halalkalibacter kiskunsagensis (assembly GCF_037027555.1). NCBI lineage: Bacteria > Bacillati > Bacillota > Bacilli > Caryophanales > Bacillaceae > Halalkalibacter > Halalkalibacter kiskunsagensis. Next base: position 1,430 of record NZ_JAXBLX010000039.1, read on the forward strand.
TGCATACGACGTTCATTGTAGAATTTCATAAACGTTGAAACTTCCCGGTAGGCATCTTCATAGGTTTCAAATTGGAACCTACTCAAGCATTCATCTTCCAAAATGCGATGGAAGGATTCAATATGAGCATTCATATTAGGCGTTTTTGGTGGAATTCTTTCATGTTCCATTTCCAGAGTTTCAAAGCCCTCTTGAAAGGCATGGGAAATAAACTGTGGGCCGTTATCTGTTCGTATCACAGGTTTTTCCAGTTTATCGAACTGTTGTCGCTTTAATAACGCTCGTTTCAATGTCTGTAGGGCATCTTTCCCACTGCAGCTTAAGCTGATATGGTAATCAATAATGGATCTGTCGTATACGTCAATATAAGATAGCACAAAGAAAAATCGTTGTTCCCCTTCAATATATCCATATTTAATGTCCGTTTCCCACAGCTTATTAGAAGCTTTAATGATACGATTTCGTGCTAATCGTCTTGGGTAGGTGACTTTTTTCTTCCGCTGTGGTCGTAAAATATCAAGTTCTTTACACAGACGGTATACCTTCTTTTTATTGACGATGAGATCATAGTTTCGACGTAGTTGTTTGGTGAGTTTCCGGTATCCATACGCATAGGCATCGCCTTCAATTTCTTCTACTAACCATTCTTTTATTTGTTCATCTGATATTTTCTTTCCGTCCTTCGTGATGGAGTAACCTGGTGCTGGACGTCCCTCACTCACTTGCTTTTCCTCTACCTTATAATTTTTTTGATAATAATAGGTGGAACGAGGAATTCCAAGTATTTTTAGCACCGTTGAAACAGCGTAACCTTTGTTAATCCAGTGGTTAGCTATTTCAAGTTTTTCAGTAAGTGAGGGTTTTTCTTTTTTATAAGATCACGGAGTATGGCGATCTCTAGGTCTTTTTCACCGAGTAACTTTTTCAGTTGATCATTTTCTTGAGATAACTGTTTTGTTTCGAGGGGAGCCGTATCACCATGGGGAATATGGTCATCAAACTTCCCGTCTTTATATTCTTTCACCCAGCGATTTACCATGTTAGGGCTAAGCTCGTAACGACGTGCAACAAGTGCTGCATTTCCTGTTTCAATGGACTCATTGGCAACTTGTATTTTAAACTCTCTCGGGTGTCTCGTTCTTTTCATGATGTAAGTCAGCTCCTTTAGTTAATATGATTATAAAATAACTAGTTAGAGCTGTCCAAGTTCATATCGGGGCTATAGAGGGAGGATCTTCATAAAAATGAAAAGTTCTATTATCTTTCAGATAGACTCCCAACAGATTCTGAGAGACCCGGCGTTATTAATGCGGGAGAAATTATGCTTTATGGGGACAATTGTCTAGTATTGTTCTATGAAACCTTATCAAGTTCCTATAGCTACACTCGTCTCGGATATATCGAGGATGTGGAGAGATTTGCAAAAGCAGTCGGTAACGGTGATATACGCGTTAATTTTGATTTAGTTGAAGGAAGCATGGGGACGGATCTCTTGCTTCTTTAGTTTCGCTAAACGAAGGAAGCGTAAGAACCGTCCCGATGCTTCCGTCCCGATGCTTCCCGGTGCCCCTATGAAAGAGGATGGATATTATTTCATGGATAGTCCTGGTAATGATCTTGAGAGTATCGCTGGTCAGGTGGCTGCAGGATGTAATCTTATTTTCTTTACAACAGGGAATGGTTCGATCACAAACTTCCCGTTTGTTCCGACAATTAAAGTTGTCACAACGACAGAACGTTTTGAACTCCTGTCTAAGGATATGGACGTCAATGCAGGGCAGTATCAGGACGGGTTGCCAATGGATAAATTGGGCAGTCAAACTTTTGACCTGATGCTACGTATTGCCTCTGGACAGAAAAGTGTAGGTGAGCAAGCCGGCCATTCACAGGTTCAGATATGGCGCGACTGGCAGCAAACGGATGACAGCCAGATTAAAAATTTGAATAATGCCTCGGTTCCAAATGGAATCCCGCTTCCTATTCGCACTGATGTGGAGAGCGAAAACAGAGATTTCTCATTTTCCATTTCTAATGGTGGAAGCAGACGTCAAATCGGGCTCATTCTCCCTACCAGTCTTTGTGCCGGTCAGGTGGCTAATATGATTACGGCAGATTTGAACGAAAAAAGAGTAGGGCAACCCGATCACCTCTCTCGCTTTGTGGCATTGGCGCACACGGAAGGGTGTGGAAATTCTGGTGGAAATGCAGAAGAGTTGTATGCACGTACAATGGTAGGGTATATACATCACCCTATGGTCAGGCATTGTCTGTTGCTAGAGCATGGGTGTGAAAAAACTCATAATGCGTTCATGCGCAACCAAATTGTGAAAATGGGTGGAGACCCTGACCGCCTTGGCTTTGCTAGCATTCAGCTTGACGGAGGAATCGAACAGGTCAGTCAAAAGGTAAAGTCCTGGTTTGCTGATCAAATACAAATGTCTAGTACTCCTTTGACGGCTCAGGATAAAGTCGGGTTAGAGGGCTTGCGGATTGGTATCATGACCGACGGTACTCCCAGTAAGGAATCTGCCGAACAACTTGCCACTTTAACGAAGTGTATAGTCGGTTCCGGTGGACTGGTTGTTGTTCCAGATAACAGTGATTTATTTGCTACACCATCATACAGGGATGCTGTACTGAAACAACCAACGGTAAATCCATCATTAGCCTATGGTGAGCATGCCAAACAAGTTGGCTTTCATATGATGGAGACGCCTACCGAGCATTGGGTGGAGACCATGACAGGATTGGGAGCGACAGGTGTAGAAATCATCTTGGCTTTGGTCAACGACCGACCGATGCAGGTGCATCCATTTGTACCAGTGCTCCAAATGGCAGACAAACCTGTAGTGCAACAAACATACGCTAGTGACCTGGACTTGTTGCTTACAGGAAGTCCGGCTGTCTGGAATGAACAAATCCTGGAACGAATCAAACAAGTGATAGAGCAAAGTTATTCATCGCAACTTTACCAGCAAGGGAATGTTGATTTTCAATTTACACGTGGACGATTTGGCGTTTCTTTGTAATCTTTCATTTAGCCATTGCTTTGACAACTCTATTGTGACAGAAAAGAGTAGAATAATGTAGCCAGATTGTTTGAACAGACAGGGTGAGAATATATCAAATTATCAGGAAATGATCCATGACATCGTTGGTCATTTCATGTTTGATTTCATAACGAAGTTGCTCATAGTCATTTCAGTTTTTCATCATGTTTTCAAAATAATATGCATTTATAAGCCCACATAAATAAGGACAGAGAAAAGTGATAAATCACTCTACTCTGTCCTTAACGCTTAATTTTCTATACCTTACTATCTCTTTCAATGTTAGCACGCATCCATTTTATATTTGGCACTATGCATAAAATCCAGGAAACTATAAAGAGTTGAGCTGAATGCTTCCACAATAAATAAACCTACTGGAGGACTTCATAGATGAACAAACAAACCTACTTCTATCAAATTCTAGAGCCAATTTCCAAAGAACTTGCTCATGTTGCACGGGAATTAGAAAAAAGTATCATTGGTCTAAAACGGGCGCTTGAATGTAAATTAGATGAGAAAATCGCATTGGCTTTTAGCCAATGCGATTTTCCTATTAATTAGGGCTAGAATGAGTGCTCAGATTTCAGATCTTATGTTGGAGGTTTTTTTAAATTGGTTACCTCCTTGCCGAACCTGTCTTGCACGAAAATACTTTTTTATAAGCTCTTTTGCCATCTCTAAAAAACCTCACCCATAACTCTCCTTATACTCTTTCGGAGTCATCCCCGTCACTTTTTTAAACACCTTTGAAAAATAGCTCTGATCATTAAAATTCAGCATCGTGTAGATATCCGTTAATGAATAATGAGAGAAGACAAGGAGCTTTTTCGCTTCCTCAATCCGCTCATTTTGAATAAAGACACTTAGCGACACGCCAACTTCTTGCTTAAATAGCTTGGATAAATAGCTGGAACTTAAGTGCGTTACCTCAGCAAGCTCAGTAAGGGAAAGGTCCTCGTATAAATTCTTGAAAATATGACTCAGGCAGGTGTTAATGGGCTTTGAGTATTTCTTTTGCTTGGAATTTTTTACACGGTCGGTAAATTCAGTTAAAGCCTCTGTTTGGATTCGTTCAACTTGAGCGATGGTCCCTGCTTCTTCAATCGTTTGAATGTATATATCACTTAGGGTATATGCCATTTCTTGTTCAAGACCGCCTTCCATCGCAGCTCTTGTTGCCAACGTAATCGCCGTGATCGAAAGATTTTTGTAGTTTCGAATATGACTTCGCTTCGAAAGAACCCCTGCTTTTCCTGCTTCAGTCATGGAAGACATCTTAATAAACAGCTCTTCTTTATTCCCCTCTGTGATACAGCGAAACACTTCTTTTTCTTGCAGATAAGGGTGATGAAACGCTTTTGTTTGTCTGCTTTCAGCAGATACCTGTAAATCTAAACTCTCTATGACGGGGTTCTCCTGATCTCTTGTCTCGTTAAATTCAATGATATCCAAAATATCAATCTTTTTATGATAAAGCAGGTAGTAAGCCATTTTTCCAATGTGGAGCAAGGTTGATTTTGGAACAATCGAAAGCGATGAAAAATATTCCTTTAATGATGCTTCATCCGTAGTCAATTGAAAGTCATTTTTTATCCCCTTTATAATGTCATCTTGAACGTCTTGATAAAGGGAAGGGCCGATCATCATCGTTCCCATTCTCTCTTCAGATAAATCAACGATAAAGGAAAGATAGTTTTCTATGTGAAAAGAAGTTGTTAATACTGGTTTGTCTGATATGACACTTTGATTTGAAGACAATAGCTCGAGTTGCGCCGTTTTGGAAGATGCAAATGGATTGAAATGGGCTGTTTGTCCAAACTCAAAAAGGTGTTCATCGTTCTGAGTATAATAAGTGACAGGGATTTTAAATGTCTCAGAAATAAGTTTACAAAAATATTCGACCTCTGTTAAAAAAGGAGAATTCATCATGAATATCACCAACAATTTATAATGTTAGAACAAAAAAATACAAAACTTAACTAGATAATACCATACACAATACATAAATCAACTTATAATGAACTCGTGAAAGCGCTTTAAATACTTTGTGAAAACTAAAGGAGGAAGCAAGATGACAAGAGATATTAAAGGCTTAATTAAACAAATGACGATAGAAGAAAAGGCAAGTTTATGTTCAGGAAAGAATTTTTGGAATACAAAGGGGATTGAAAGACTTGGGATCCCATCGATTATGGTGACAGATGGACCTCATGGACTTAGAAAGCAAGATGGCAGTGGAGATCACCTCGGCTTACATGATAGTGTGCCTGCTACGTGTTTTCCATCAGCAGCTGGTTTAGCCGGATCTTGGGACCGTGATTTAATTACTCAAGTTGGTGTGGCCCTCGGAGAAGAATGTCAGGCAGAGGATGTAGCTGTCTTATTAGGACCTGGTGCGAACATAAAGCGTTCACCATTATGTGGCCGTAACTTTGAATATTTCTCAGAAGATCCATTTCTATCTTCAGAACTTGCAGCAAGTCATATTAACGGAGTGCAAAGTCAAGGAGTCGGTACATCATTGAAGCACTTTGCAGCCAATAACCAAGAGCACCGCCGTATGTCAACGGACGCTGTGATTGATGAAAGAACGTTGCATGAAATCTATCTTGCTAGCTTTGAAGGTGCAGTGAAGAAGGCTCAGCCATGGACGGTTATGTGCTCGTATAACCAAGTGAATGGTGAATTTGCTGGGGAAAACAAAACATTGCTAACAGATATTTTAAAGGAAGAATGGGGTCACGAAGGGTTTGTTGTATCAGATTGGGGAGCTGTCAACGAGCGAGCAAACGGACTAGCAGCAGGACTTGAGCTTGAAATGCCTTCTAGTAACGGTATGGGTGACCGCAAAATTGTCGAAGCTGTAAAAAATGACAATCTTTCAGAAGAAAAGCTCGATCAAGCCGTTGAACGATTACTAAGAATTACGTTTAAGGCTGTCGACAATAAAGTAGAGAATGCAACCTATGATAAAGCCGCTCACCATGAACTTGCGAGAAAAGTAGCCAGTGAGAGTATGGTATTACTAAAAAATGAAGACAATATTCTTCCATTAGACAAAGAGACAACACTATCAGTCATTGGAGCATTTGCGAAATCGCCAAGATATCAAGGTGGTGGAAGCTCGCACGTGAATCCAACGAAGCTAGATAATATTTTAGAAGAAATCGAGGAGGTTGTAGGTACGCAAATCGCGTATGCCGCAGGCTACGATGTAAAAACAGATGACATTGACCATGCGTTAATAGAGGAAGCAAAAGAGGTTGCTAGTAAATCAGATGTAGCAGTGTTATTTGTCGGCTTACCAGATCGCTATGAATCAGAAGGCTATGACCGCGAGCATCTTCACATTCCTGCGAATCACCGCAGTTTAATTGAGACTGTTGCTGAAGTGCAAAGCAACATCATTGTAGTCTTAAGCAACGGTGCACCTATTGAAATGCCATGGCTTGATAAAGTGAAAGGATTGTTTGAAGGCTACTTAGGCGGGCAAGCATTAGGAGGAGCAATTGCGGACCTTCTATTCGGCAAAGTGAACCCTTCTGGAAAGCTTGCTGAAACATTCCCTGTTGACGTGAGCCACAATCCATCATATCTGAATTTTCCGGGTGAGGGAGATAAGGTTGAATACAAAGAAGGAATTTTTGTTGGCTATCGCTACTATGATACGAAGCGAATCAAGCCATTGTTCCCATTTGGATACGGCTTAAGCTATACAACCTTTGAGTATACGAATCTAGTTGTAGATAAAAAGGAGTTACAAGATACAGAAACAGTCTACGTTCAAGTAACCGTGAAAAATACGGGCAATGTAGCTGGAAAAGAAATCGTTCAGTTTTACGTGAAAGACGTAAAAAGCAGTGTTGTCAGACCTGAAAAAGAACTAAAAGGCTTTGAAAAAGTAGAACTACAACCTGGGGAAGAGAAAACTGTTACGATCACATTAGACAAACGTGCTTTTGCTTACTATCACGTTGATCTTGCAGACTGGCATGTGGAAAGCGGGGAATTCACTATTTTAGTAGGAAACTCTTCTGCTAACATTGCCTTAACGGAAACCGTTACGGTTCACTCCACAACACCAGCTGTCACTAAGCTAGTAACGAGAAACACAACCATCGGAGATCTATTTCAAAATCCAGATCACGCCACTGTGATCCAAGCAGCGATGGCTGAAATGAATCAAGACAGTGGAATCGGGGATGCATTAGAGGATAACCCAGAAATGTTTGAGGCAATGATGAAGTACATGCCACTTCGAGCGTTAGCGGCGTTTAACAGTGAGCGTTTCTCGGAACAAATGCTGAATGAGCTTATTGATCAATTAAACAACAAGAAATCGCAGTTGGCATAAAAACAAAAAGGGGCTGTAGAAAAAATAGCCTCAAATTAAAAAAGTTTCAAGCATTTCTCTAATATATGTAAGCGTTTTACCAGTTTGTAAAGGAGGGTTTAAAATGGCAGTACGTAAGTTGAAGGAACAGGCACCGGTTGCACCGGTGGGGGCAAATATCAGTTTTAAAGAAAAAGTAGGATATGGGTTTGGGGATCTAGCAAGTAACTTAGTCTTCGCTGCAGTCGGCATGTTTCTATTGTTCTACTATACGGATGTTGCAGGGGCATCTGCAGCGGCTGTCGGAACAATTATTTTGTTGTCGCGGTTACTTGATGGTTTCACAGATATCGGGATGGGAGCCATTGTTGATAAGACAAAATCGAAGCACGGTAAAGCGCGTCCATGGTTATTATGGATGGCAATCCCATATGCTGTAGCAGCGGTACTACTGTTTAGTGTTCCTGATTTAGGACCAGTTGCAATGCTTGTATATATTGCAGTTACGTATAATTTGATTCATATAATCTATACAGCAATCAATATTCCTTATGGCGTATTAAATTCTTTAATTACTCAAGATCAATACCAACGCTCTCAATTAAATATTTTCAGAATGCTTATGGCACTTATTGCAAATGTTATCCTTATGTATCTTACGTTTCCATTGGTTGAAGCGTTTGGTGGAGGCAAGCAAGGCTGGCAGCTTACGTTTGGCGTTTTTGCCATCCTAGCAGCTATCCTGTTTTTGATCACATTTTTCACAACAAAAGAACGAGTCAAACCAGTTAGAGAAAGAGAAACAACTTCAAGCACAGTCTCATTAAAAGTTGGATTTAAAGCATTAATGAAAAATAAATATTGGGCAATAATGGTCGGCTTCGCTGTTGTCACATACGCAGGGATGGGACTAGGCCAAGGACTAAATGTATACTATGCACAATACATTCTAGGTAACCCTGCATTAGTCGGTCCAATGGGGCTAGCTGGTTTGTTCCCAATGATGGTCGGTATTCTATTTGTAGCACCAATTATCAAAAAAATCGGTAAACGTAATGCAATTATCGGAGGTCTTCTAATCGGAGCTATCGGAACGATCGTTATTATGATTGACCCTTCAAACTGGACTCTTGTCTTAATCGGCTCGATGATCCGTGGAATTGGTGGCGTGCCATTAATCGCATCAATCTTTGCAATGCTAGCAGATACGATCGAGTACGGAGAATGGAAATCTGGCGTTCGGACAGAAGGTCTAGTCTATAGCGCTGGAAGCTTCGGAACGAAAGTAGGGATGGGTCTAGGTGCTGCGATGATGGGCTGGGCGTTATCCTTTGGCGGTTATGTTGGAGGAGTCGCTGAGCAGTCAGCATCAGCAAACACGACACTCATAGCTCTTTTCGTTTATCTTCCTTTAGTGTTTTCAATTATTCAGATTATCTTCCTTTATTTCTATAAGTTAGATAAAGAATATCCGCAGATTTTAAAAGAGTTACAAGAGAGAAAGGCGTAATAGATATCATCGTAAAAAACCACCACCCCCTAATTGTCAGGAGATTGGTGGTTTTTGCTAGCGATCGTTGCTTTAAGTTGCAATCAAACGGAAAATTTATGTCAGATTAACTACTCATGGAAAGAGGCAACCGAACGGTAAAAGTTGTTCCTTTGTTTTCAATACGGGAAGCAAGGGGACGTATCGAGACCGGTGAAAAAGTCAAAAACTATTATATTGAGTACCATATATAGTTGTATAACAATTAAATAAGATACCATTTGTTGTAGTTGAATACCGATTGATCAATTGAAAATGTACTTTTTCACCAGTCTCGGACGGTTCTTGTGCTTCTTTAAGGAAGTCAGAGAACTGTCCGAAATCAGTGAAAAAGCCGAAAACTATAACTTCGACTACTTTATATGGAAATCGGAACTTCAAACAGATACTACTTGTTGTATTTGGAATCCCTCTTTTTAAAAGAGATTGCATTTTTACACTAGTCTCGAACCTTCCCTATGCTTTCTGAAATTCTCTTTCTGCAAAACCTGTTCCAATTTCCCATGATAATCCACCCCAAAAACTGGTAATATAGAACTGTAACTTGAGAGTATAAAAAGAAAGGACGATTCCATGTCAGAACGCCTCATCAGACTTGTACGTATTATTAATTTAGTTCAATCAAGCCCTGGGATTAAGTCTAAGGAGCTGGCTGAAAGGTGTGAAACGACGGAAAGAACGATTTATCGGGATTTGGAAATGTTAAGTGCTGCTCGTGTGCCGATTGTAAGTGATGGGTACGGGAAGGGGAACAGGTTTGTTGGGAATTTTTCTTTGTATCCGCTAGATTGGACAGACGAAGAAGCTGTAGCATTCGGTATGCTGCCAAACATTCTTGATCCAATCAGCCATTTAGTTCCTCCTGATTTTTATCCAGCTTATGAAAAGGTGATGGCTACCCATCAAAAAGAAAAGAAAGACCTTCAAGATGTACTTCAGAAAATGGTTTCCATCATTCAAATGGGGACTCCTGCCTTTCAAGAACAACAACAAAATTTTTTGTCACCAGTCATTCAAGCGATTTTGAATTCACGCACAATTGAGGTTGTGTATCATACACAGAGCCGTGATGTCACAACTTCCCGTTCTCTGGACCCATACTATTTGATTCCGCGCGATCATCGTTTTTATTTAATTGCCTATTGCCACGAGAAACAAAAGGTGCTTACGTTCAGACTGAGTCGTTTCCTTGAAGTAACACAAACAGATCGAACATTTGAAAAACAGGAATTCAACTTAAAAGATTACTTTACACATACGTGGTCCATTATCCAAGGTACGGACAAGATTCATTTTAAAGTGCTATTTAGTGAAAATATCGCGCGCTACATAAAAGAAGAAGAGCTCTTTGTGAAACCAAAGTTAACCGAGAGGGAAGATGGAAGTTTACTATTTGAAGTTACGCTAAATCACGACCGGGAATTTTTACAGTGGATTATGCAATATGGAACGGACGCAGAAATTCTTGAGCCAATTGAGTATCGCAACAAGATGAAAGCGACACTTGAGAGCTGGATACAAATGTATCAAAAAAAATTGTAAAAAAGTTGGTAAAAACATTTGTTCGCTGACACATCTATGTCAATTTCTCTTGTTATCCTGTTCATGTAATGAATAATTTCATGGGGGGATTTCAAATGAAACATGTAACGTTATGGTTATTTTCATTCGTCGTCATTGCTGCAATCATGTTGACTGGCTGTGGAGAGGGAGCGACTGTTGAGAAGGTAGAGGGAGACAATCAAACGGCTTCAGAAACAGAATCTGAAACGAAACCAAATTGGTTAGAGGAAAAGGAAACCCTAACAGCTGAAGAACAGATGATTAAAACCTTTGTCAGCGATTTTTACTCATCTGATCCAGAAGCAAGGGAGCAAGCAATAATCGAATACGTTCATCCAGATGTGCAGGAGTTCTTTTTGTTCGTTAGCGGATTTACCGATGACACTACAACAATTGATTTGGAAAAGTTTGCTGTAATTGAAACCGTCGAACACGAAGAAGACGGAGAAACGGGCATGATTACGCTCACGAGAACGGAAGACGAATCAGGCAAACTTCATGAAAAGATTTTCTTTGTCTATGAAGAAAAGTTAGGATGGATCTTCAGCCCAACGTCAGAAGATGCCGAAATGCGCGAAGTATTCGATGAAATGAGAGCTCTTCTGTCAGCAGAAGTCCCACCTGCAGACCAGCTTGTTACGTATGAAGAGGAAGAAGAAATCGAAGAAGAATCGTCATCAGCCGATTCAGAAAAGGAAGTTGGTACAAGAAATAACCCTTTAACAATTGGGGAACGTGTTTCGTTAACGTATTACGACCTTTTTCACGGAAATGTTCAACTAGATATTGAGTTACTTGAAGTGATTAGCGGTGATGCGGCATGGGAGATGGTGCGTCAGGGCAACCAATTTAATGACGAACCTGGTGAGGGGCAGGAATACATTCTTGCTAAATACCATGTCGTTGTGAATGAAGTAGAAGAAGAACCATTCGATCTAAACCACTCCTTATTTGATGCAGTTAGTAGCGGTGGCAATACGTATGATCAATTTATTTCCGTCTCTGGGCTAGAGCCAGACTTATGGAATGAATTGTATGAAGGAGCAGAGCGCGAAGGTTATACGTATTTTCTAGTCGATCAGGATGATGAAAATCCTCTAGCAGCTTTCCAGCGTAAGTCGGATGCGGAAGTTTGGTTTCAGTTGAGAGCTGAATAGGTGTTTTGAGCCAACCAAGCAATCATAGCTTGGTTGGCACTACTAGTTATTTGAAAATATGATGGAGGTGGCAAATGTGAGGTATAAGTCCACAAGTGAAGAAACAGAACAATTAAGCATTACGATTTACAATGGAGGCTTTGGTTTAGTAAAAGAACAGAGAACGTTTGGATCAGAAAAAGAGTGTACAGAGGTTCAATATATAGATGTAGCAAAAAGAATTGAAATTGATTCGATTATTGTAAATGGACTTCAAATTCTTAGACACGATAGACCCAACTTTCGAAAGAGGTGATTCTGGAGACGGGATGATGTCGGAAAGCAGCAGTACAGATATATATCTACAGGGAGATATAACATATTCTCTTAATGAAGGAAAAATGACTGATTATGTTATGTAGAGAAAGAAATAGATTTTCTATAAGCATCTTAGATGAGGTGCAAGATTTACAGAAGAGCGTGAGCAACATGAAAAATTCTTGGTCCAATAGAGAGTCCCTTTTCCCTTTGGGGCTCTTTTTATATTGAAGGAGGCGAAGACTTGCCATGTCGAAATGAAACAGTCAACAGTGCTGGAGTTTGGATATTCGCGCTTATGGGCGCTTATATCTATCCCGTTGTAATAGCTCTCCAAGTAACTTATTTCTTTTATGCTAACGGGTTGCGTTTCTGCAGCAGCAGCAGCGCCTTTTTGCCTAACGAAGCAGACAGATTAACTCAATAATCACCGTATAGTTAACATTAGTTGGACATATCTTTTATTGAGGAGGTGTGTGAAGCTGTTAGTTGTTGATTTGAAATCAAGGTGGTATGTTATTGTTTTAACTTTGTTTTATATTTCTTTTGTGTTATTCGTTAGCTTTGTAGGAAAAGGTATATTTTATCCAGATAGACTTGATGGGAGCTATACTGGTGTGTCGCATAATTTTGTCCCTTTTACTACCATCGGAACTTATCTACTCAACATTCATAGCTATAATTTAGATACTTGGTTTTATAATACTTGGGTACTCAATCTATCGGCTACTTCTTGATCCAGCATATCGATTTGTCTTGCGATTTCAGGAATAGAATCAAAAATATACTGTTGTGAAATTACGGAGACGATTACGTTTATTAAGTAATTGTTTCTTCGCGTTTGACTAAATACTGCGCAATAGGAAAAAGCTGGCATTTACCAGCTTTAAAATCAATCATTTTTTTAATTCAGAGCCACACAACTGTTACTTACCTTGATGTGCTTCTTTTAAATTTTCTATGTGAAATTTTTTCATTTGAAGAAATGCTTTTGTCAATCGATCTATTTGTTCGTTCGTCCCGTTTGCCATCATTTCTCCTATAACCTCTGGCCAGATTTGCCAAGAGACACCGTACTTATCTCTCAACCAACCACATTGTTCTGCTTTTGGATCTGAGGAAAGCTTTTCCCAGTAGTAATCTATTTCTTCTTGATTTTCACACCGAACTAAAAGTGAAATGGCTTCATTAAAATGGAAGTCATGTGGCCCGGCACTGTCCATTGCGGCGAACCATTGATTCTCAAGCATAAAATCTGTAAACATCAAAGTCCCTTCCTTGTCTGGTTCCATGCCAGCAGGATAACGAGCGATTTCCCCTCGTCTTGAATCATTGAAAACAGAAAGATAAAAGGCACTGGCTTCTTCTGCCTTACCGCACACATCTTGAACATACATCATAGAAGGTGCGATAAATGGTCGTTCCTCACCTTCTGGGTTCGTGAGGATTAGCTGCCATGTCAGGCCATACTTATCCTGTATCCATCCGTATCGTTTACTGAACGGATATTCTTGAAGTGGCATAAGTGGTGTACCGCCTTGTGACAGCTTTTCCCAGAGCTGATCTAAATTTTCTCTTGCGTTCTTATCTCTTGAAGGATCAAAATTGACAAAAAAAGAAATCGAAGGGTTAAACTGAAAATGCGGGCCTCCATTTATAGCCATGAATGAATATCCTGCGATATGAAAAGAAACAACATCGCTATCTCCAGATGGCGTGTTACGAAGTGTTGCGATATTGGTGACTTTTGAATCAGGAAAAATGGAAGTATAAAATTGTGCAGCTTCTTTTGCTTCCTGATTAAACCAAAGATGGGGGACAATTTTTTGTTCTATCAATGATATACCCTCCTTGTAAGTATGAATTACCTTATTTGATCTCGTTCAAATGCTCTTCCAGACGGTTCCAAGTCTCGGTAATTCCTTGTAGCATACCCATATCCATGACGGTTTTGAGAGCTTCCGCAGACACATACTCAGCACGGTTAATAAGTTTCGTCTTCCCGTCCAGATCGATGAATTCCAACGTGACCTCGGTTGATGGCATATTTTCGTCGATTCTTCCCTCGGCATCCGAGAAGTAATCGGTGTAGATAATGGTCTCCGGTTCGATAATATCTTTGTAAATAGCTTTCCCCCAAGATTCCATGCCATAATAATCACCTTGGTTTTGATCCATGCACTTCATACAGAAGTGCCAAACTCCACCCGGTCGGAAATCGATGTGGCAAACCGGAAGTTCCCAACCATTAGGTCCCCACCAATGCTTGAGATGCTCTGGTTCTTTGAACATTTTGAACACGAGATCGCGCGGTGCATCGAAAATGCGCTCTAGCACCAGTACCCGATCGTTCTCTACTCTTGAGCTTATTTCGTTAATTGACATCTTAATTCCTCCATCCACTTAAAATATCTTTTTCTGTTTTTCATTAACTTTTTCCAATATGGCAACGCAATTATTACTACGATGTCTCCGATCTTGATGTTTTTTAAAATAGGTTGCTTTACAATCGATCAAAGCGGGCCCATGACCAACTTTACAAATCATTGTTTCTGATTCTTTTTACCCCAGTCAATTCAATGGTTTTTTTCCCTGTAATACGTTGAGATAATCGTCCAACCGATCCATTCGCGCTTCCCACACTCGACGGTAGGAGTCAAGCCACTTATCCAACTCTTGAAGCGGTTCTGGTCTTAGATTATAAATGCGAAGATTAGCTACCTGTTGAACCTCGACAAGACCAGCATTACTCAATACACGAAGATGTTTTGAGGTTTGGGGCTGGTTTAGTTTTAACTTCTTCGCAATCTCTCCCACTGGAAGCGGTCCGTCAAGAAGAAGGTCAACGATATCAAGTCGGTTGGGTTCAGCTAGAGCACTGAAGGTTTGCACGTTCATGTAGAATCATCTCCCAACATGTGTATGTTTCTAGTTTTAATGATCGCTTGTTGTCATATCAAGAATATCACCTCCGTATTTCCATAATAACTATGTCGTAACTTGTTGTTAAATTCATTATTCCATATAAGGAATATTCCATTCAAGGAATATTCAGCAAAATTATTTAGGGCGGTATAATGTAACTATCCACAGGTTTCTATTAACAATTCGTCGCGTCAGGTAAAGATAAACCAAAAAGGGGTTAAACTGAACAATGGAGAATTCGATGGGGGATTCGGCAACGGTCATCGTTCATGTAAGGAAAATACGCAAAAAAACGGATCAGATTTTTACAATCCCTATATTGAGGTGGTTTGGGGAGCAGGTTACAGATTGGAATTTGGGAAATGTAACGGATAAAATTCGGCGTGACTTTCCAATTTGTAACTGAAAGCAACAATAAATTTACCATCCTGCGAATAAGCGAGCATTTGTGAGTAAATAGAATCTAACTGAGGGAGTACAAATATACTGTTCAGAAAGAATTAAGGACGAATTCCACAAATTGGTGAAACGTCCTTGTTCAACTAACGGGAGCGAGAATTGAAAAGAGCAACACATCCTAAAGTGTTGCTCCAGTAGTGATTAGAAGTATTTCTGGTAAAACTCTTTCCTAAGCCTCCCACTTAATTGAGCATAAATACGTGTTGTTTCACTCTTCTCATGCCCCATTAAACTAGACTTTAGATTCATGGGAACATAAAGTAAGTGGAGAAGACAAAGATGCAGGAATGTATTTTGAATATACGTGGATAAAAAGCAGCAATTTACAGAAAATTGATGGAGAGTTGAGGAGCTTTCTTACATTAAAACACATCCCTGAGTTATTCAACTAAAGGGTGCGTTTCTTTAATAAGGTCTTTGAAATGTTATTCCGCAAAACGGGGGCAATAGAGGAAGAACTTTATTAATGTCTTTTAAGATTATCTTGAAATCGAGTCTTCCGTTAAAGGGCGCTTTTCTGAAATAAGGAAAGCGTCTTTCTTCATGAAAAGGGCCAGATTATGGAGCAAGGAATAAAGCTATTTTCTTGTAATGGGAGGTTAATTTAGGAAGAAAATAATGGTAAAATTAGTAAGAATCTTTTTAGAAGGTTAATCCAATTAATTGAAAGGGTTACTATACCTTGGAGTATGACATTTTAATTTTTATTATGAAAATGCTTTAGGGAGGGTGTAAATGGAACCGAAAATAAATATCAATAATTCAACACATTTTTCCTGGCTGTCGTGTTGGCCGCAGTGGACTGGGTATGCAGCTGCTCTATGGTCCCTCTTATACGGGTTACTCGGGCTGTACTGGTTTTTAGGTGGAAACGGATTTCCTTTCGGTAAAAACGATTCACGGGCAGAAATGATGGGATCATTTTTATCAAATCTTAATGTTGATGTCGGGGGACCAGTCATTGCCATAGCTGGATTGGTAGGTACAGTGGTAGCTATTGCGATGAAAATGACATGGGGAAGTCGTTTTCATCGTGCAATATTTCTCTCCTATGCTTGGATAATGAGTGTGACGCTTATATTTATAGTTCCAGATTCGCGAATTGTGCAGAACTTTGCTTATTTGTTTTTGCTTCACTTTGATCTGCTTGATTGGAGAGTTATTAATCAAGTTTTTTGTATAGTTGGTGGGTTCATATGGGGCGCTTCTGCAATAGCATATTTTCGTCTTACACAGAATGCTTGCGGCAATTGTGGCAGGAATGACGCTACAGAAGGATCATCAGCAAAAGCAACAGCAAAGTGGGGAAAGTGGTTTACCTATTTTGCCGTTATTATGGCATTGCCATACGGTATTGTCCGATGGGCGTGGGCGTTAGGAATTCCTTTGGGGACAAACGACTCATCAATGGTTGGGAATGAAGACAATGTAAGAGTTGAAGCCATACTGGGAGGATTATGTATTGGCGGTGGAGTTCTAACTCTTGGACTTATTCAGAGATGGGGAGTGATTTTTCCATGGTGGTGTTTTTTTCTAGCAGGTAAACAAATTCCAATTTGGTTTGTTATGGTTCCTGCAATGTTGATGTCGACTATTATCACGATAACGGGGCTAAAGCTCAGTCCACAAATCATATTTATGATGGTTAATGGCTCAATTACCAATGAAAATTGGGGACAATTTGTTCCTTTTTTGTTTTGGTTGCCATGGGGAATATCTCTAGGGATAGCAATTTTAGCCTATTATTTAAAAAGGCGGGGACGATGCAAGCATTGTGGTAAACTTTAATTCATCATTTTAATGGTCATTTAACATAAATAAAACCAAATGTGGCGAATTTAGATTACTTATAGATTGTATACATGAGAGTTTTTATTTTCCTTCACTTTACTATTCGTTGATATTCAACTATAGGGAGCTTATGTTGAATAAGAAAGATGAAAAAATAACAGAGTCTTTTGCTGCGCAGTACAACGATATTACGCAGCAACAGTCTCTTTATTTCACAAATAATCCCAGGCCTAATAATTCAAAATAGCTTTCAATGCTAATGTTATGATAAAGAATTTGTAAATTTCGACTGAATTTCTTTTAAAAACATATCAGCTGCAGCGGAAAAAACCTGATGCTTCCTCCAAACAATATTTAAGCCAGCTTCAAGTCTTGGTTTTAGCGGTCTAAAACAAAGGTTACTGTCGCTAGACGTATTTACGATTTTATCAAGAGTTATTGCATAACCAATGCCTTCTTCAACCATAATGGCAGCATTATAGGCAAGGTTGTATGTAGTCACGACGTTTAGTTTATCAAAATCTTCACCAAACCAATCCGTAAATTCATTTTTAGAAAATGTTTTTTTCATAGGCTGTCTTGAACAGATTAGCGGAACATTTAGTAAATCCACGGCTTGAATGGTATCTTTGAAGGCGAGAGGACTGTCTTTCCTCATAATTACGCCCCAAACATCTTTGGCTGGAATATCGATATAATGGTATTTTGATAAATCAGCTGGTTGAATTAAAATTCCAAAGTCAAGCAATCCTTTGTCAAGCCTTTCTGTCACATCGTCTTCGTTTCCGCTGTAAAGGTGATACCGGATATTTGGATAACTTAATTGTAAATCTTTTACTACCCGTGCAATCTGTCTCATAGCCTCTGTTTCTCCACCACCTATATAGACATCACCACCTATTGTCTCTTCCATGGAACTGAATTCAGCCTCTAATTTGTCGACCATATCAAGAATTTCTTCTGCTCTCTTTCGAAAGAGCATTCCTTCTTCGGTAAGAATGATACTGTGACTACTTCGAATGAATAGTTTTTTACCTAAATCTTGTTCAAGCTCTTTTACTTGTCTTGACAAGGTTGGCTGTGTAAGATGCAAAAAATCAGCAGCCGCCGTAATGCTTCCTTCTCTTGCAATAGTTAGAAAATAACGCAAAACTCTTAATTCCATAAAATACTCCTCCCTTATTACGTTTTAGTATATACGTTTTAGAAATACTCAACAAGCATATCATGATATGCGATATGAGTATTAGCTATATCTAAATGACATAGCTAAAATAAATAGTAATAACATCAGTAGAAAGGACAGTGATTAGTGTGTCTACTATTAAAGATAAAGTTGTTGTTATTATGAGTACATCTAACCATCATCCGTCCGACACATCAGTATTATTAGGACTTCAAAAAAATAAAATCAAAATCAATCTGGGAGGGAATAAGTATGACTAATAATGAGAAAGTTTGGTTTATCACAGGTGCTGGACGCGGAATGGGGGTTGAGTTCGTAAAAGCTGCTCTTGCAGCAGGCTACCAGGTCGTTGCCACTGGTCGTAATACTGAAAGGATAGCCAAAGTTCTTGGCGATGACGAAAATCTGTTAATTGTGAGGTTAGATGTTACAGACCCCACAGATGCTGAGGCTGCAGTAAAGTCGGCTGTTGACCGATTTGGACGTATTGATGTATTGGTCAACAACGCAGGTAATTTCTATGGAGGTTTCTTTGAGGAATTGACTACTAAACAGATTGAAGGACAAATCAATACTAATCTATATGGTCCTATGAACGTTACCCGCGCGGTGTTACCTTTGATGCGTAAAAATCGTAATGGACACATTATTTCGGTCTCTTCTCTCGCAGGATTGGTTGGATTTGAGTACAATGCGGCTTACCGTGCTTCGAAGTTCGCTCTTGAAGGTTTTATGGAGTCGTTACATCAAGATGTCGCTCCATATGGAATCAGAACCACCATTGTAGAACCAGGCTTCTTCCGTACCGAATTTTTGGAGCCAGAATCAACATTCCTTGCTGAGTCTTCTATCGATGACTACTCCGAGCGTAATGCACAATATCAGGCTTTCTGGAAAGAAAAAAATGGAAAACAGGAAGGCGATCCTGCCAAACTTGCAAAGTCTTTAATCACCATAGTAAATCAGGATGAACCACCTTTACGCTGGACCGCTGGTGCAGATGCGATTGCTGGCGCAGAGCAGAAAGTTGCAGAGCTTCAAAACCAGATCAATGCTTATCGTGACCTTTCGATATCCTTATCTTACGAGGATGCATAAGCTTTCATGCTTTCATATGAAGTTAATCAGGAAGATTGATTCGAGACTGGTCGGTAAAAACACATCGTTCCGAAACAGACCAAATTCAAAAATTGAAATACGATGCAACGGCTGATGCAGATCGATTAGTTGTTGAGCGGGTTGCGGCAATTGCTGAGAAATATGGCGTTCCTCGCGTTCAAATTGCTCTAGCATGGTTGTTGCAGAAGGAACCTGTAACTGCTCCGGTCATTGGAGCTACAAATATATCTCAACTTGAAGAAGCGGCTGATGCTTTTCTGTTAAGTTAACATCTGAAGAAATTGCATTCTTGGAAGAACCATATGTTCCCCATCCAATAGTTGGTCATAATTAATTGAATCGAGATCAGCTATAAAATATTTAGATGAGGAGTGAAAAGATTGAATAAAGTAAAAATTGCAGGAAGAAAAGTTTCTCCCATAGGATTAGGCACTTGGAATATGGGAGACAAAGCAGAAAAATTTGAACAAGAGGTAGAAGCAATAAGAGCTGGTCTTGATCATGGCGTTCAAGTTATTGATACTGCTGAAATGTATGGTGATGGAAATTCTGAGAGGTTAGTTGCACATGCTATTAAGCCTTATAACCGTGAAGAACTATTTCTCATTTCAAAAGTTCTTCCTTCAAATGCCTCAAAAAAGCAATTAGCGGTTAGTGTAGAAAATAGCTTAAAAAGATTAAATACGGATTACTTAGATCTATACTTGCTCCATTGGCAAGGGAATATTCCTATTGAAGAAACGATTGAAGCGTTAGAGAAAGTAAAAAGTCAGGGGAAAATTAAGTCATGGGGTGTTTCTAATTTAGATATTGATGACTTAGAAAAAATAATAAAACTGCCTGATGGACTAGAGTGTGCAACAAATCAAGTACGTTATAATTTGGGAGATCGAGGAATTGAATTTGACTTAGTACCTATGATGAACAAACTTGAAATGCCATTGATCGCCTATGCTCCAGTTGCTCGGGGCGATAGTTTTGGTACCAACCTAACCAAACAAAAAGTTATAAAGGAAATTGCTGAAAAACACCAATCAGATATTTTCCAAATTTTATTAGCATGGTGTATTCGAAATGGTCAAACAATTGCTATACCACAATCTAGTAATACCGCTCATGTGATAGATAATGTGAAAGCAGCTGAGATTCAATTAACTCAACAAGATTTGGAGCAATTAGATTCAATCTATCCAAGACCTAGCATGAAACAGCCTCTTGCCTTATGGTAAGAAGAGAAGTAGAAATTACTTGTGCAGGCAAAATGGTAACCAAAGAATGTAATATGTAGTGGATTGATTTATCTCTAAAAAATCTCCCTTCTTATTTAAAAGAAGACTAAAACAAAATACATGAAAGGTAGTGGTGATTGAGGATGAAAAAAATCATAGTCCTACCTATATTTCTACTACTTATGATTGCTGGATGTGCTGAAAATGACCATCAAAATACTGGGACTGAGCCGGGAAATGCTTCAGGTGAGCGAGAAAATGAAGGGCAAGAAGAGCAAATTTTACTCATTGAAAATCAAGAAGTAATTGCGGAAAATCTTGAGATTCCTTGGTCGATTGAAAAACTTGAAGATACATTCTATTTGACAGAGAGACCAGGATATATCATAAGAATGGAAAATGGAGAAATTGAACGGCAAGACGTAGAGCTAGAAAAAGAACTTTCTTCAGTTCCAGAAGCAGGGTTATTAGGGTTTGTACTCGATCCGGAATTTCTGGAATCTAATATAGCTTACGCTTATTACACCTATGATGACAGTTCTGGACCATTGAACCGGATTGTTACACTGCGTTTGGAAGAAAACGTTTGGCGAGAAAAGAGTTTGCTACTCAATAATATCCCAAGCGGTACCTACCATCATGGAGGAAGGCTTAAAATCGGATCCGATGGGAAACTTTATGTAACGACTGGAGATGCATCTGCACCAGATATAGCACAAGATCTCGATTCATTAGGTGGGAAAATTTTAAGAATGAATCTTGATGGATCGATTCCAAATGATAATCCATATCCAAATTCCTATGTTTATAGTTATGGACACCGCAACCCTCAAGGAATTACTTGGTCGTCTGATGGTACGCTATATTCAAGTGAGCACGGCAGCAGAGCAAATGA
The DNA here is from genome assembly GCF_037027555.1 of Halalkalibacter kiskunsagensis. NCBI lineage: Bacteria > Bacillati > Bacillota > Bacilli > Caryophanales > Bacillaceae > Halalkalibacter > Halalkalibacter kiskunsagensis. The sequence continues at coordinate 22,983 of NZ_JAXBLX010000039.1, forward strand.
TGAGGTCAATTTAATAGAAGCTGGTCAAAATTATGGCTGGCCGATTATTGAAGGCAATGAGGAACAAGAAGGTATGGTTTCACCGCTGTTTACTTCTGGTGATACAAATACTTGGGCACCATCTGGAATGGACTATTATGATGGTAAATTGTATGTTGCAGCATTAAGAGGATCTGCTGTTTTAGAATTTGACCTTGAAACAGGTGAACAACGAGAAGTAATATCTGGACTTGGCCGAATCCGGGATGTACTAATAGAAGATAATTACCTTTATTTCATTAGCAATAATACAGATGGACGTGGTAATCCAGCAGAGAATGACGATAAGCTATATCGAATCTCAATTCAGAATTAAATTAGTTTTGCAAGTTCAATGAGTGATGTGTACGAAACAAAGTATCTTTCTTGTTCAGTAATAATAGGGAATGATAAGGAAGTAAAACAACATCTTAAGAAAGTCATATTGATAAGGAGAATGTCAATGGAAATTCGAGATTTTCTAGCACACTTGAACCGTGGTGAGACGGTTGAGGGGGGATCAGAAATACATCAAATGATGCATACAGTATCACAGGAAGCCCTCAAAATGATTGCCCAGATCAACGGAAGCTATCATCCCCCGGAAGAAATTCGTAAATTATTTTCTGATTTAATAGGCAGTCCCGTAGATGAGACATTTGCCTTATTTCCCCCTTTTTATACAGACTGTGGTAGAAATATCAATGTGGGAAAGAATGTCTTTATCAATTCAGGATGTCGTTTTCAAGATCAGGGCGGCATTACAATTGGCGATGGGGCGCTTATCGGACACAATGTTGTTTTGGCTACCCTTAATCACGACATTAATCCCAACAAACGCAGTACGATGCATCCTGGGCCCATAGTGATAGGTAACAATGTATGGATTGGAGCAAACGCGACAGTTCTACCTGGTGTGACCATTGGTGACGGTACTATTGTCGCCGCTGGTGCTGTTGTCACCAAGGATGTACCGCCTAACGTCATTGTTGGCGGTGTACCTGCAAAAATTCTTAAAAATATCGAAAACAGTATGGAGTAATCCTGCTGTTTTCTTGTTATCTGCAGATTATAGGTGATTTGTATTGAATGAAAAGTACTTAAATAATTTTATAAAGAAAGGAATATCGGTAATGAAAAAAATACATTTAATACTATGTATGTTTATAATCAGCTTTGGCCTGACTGCTTGTTCTACTAGTGAAACAAACGAAAGAGAAGAGATGAATGTAGAGGAAATGCCAAGTAGTGAAACTAACCAAGGAAGTGAAGAGTCGAATGTAGAAGGAGAGCTAAGCAGTGAAACTAACCAAGAAAGGGATGAGGCTGAAATGTCACCCCCGCTAACGACTATAGATCTAAACATTACAATAGGCGACGAAGTATTCTTAGCAACACTTTATGATAACCAAACAACACAAGCACTGATTGAATTACTCCCTTTAAGCATAGACATGGAGGATCTTTATAGAAATGAAAAGTTCTATTATCTTTCAGATAGACTCCCAACAGATTCTGAGAGACCCGGCGTTATTAATGCGGGAGAAATTATGCTTTATGGGGACAATTGTCTAGTATTGTTCTATGAAACCTTTTCAAGTTCCTATAGCTACACTCGTCTCGGATATATCGAGGATGTGGAAAGATTTGCAAAAGCAGTCGGTAACGGTGATATACGCGTTAATTTTGATTTAGTTGAAAATTAATAAGTGAAGCATGGGGACGGATCTCTTGCTTCTTTAGTTTCGCTAAACGAAGGAAGCGTAAGAACCGTCCCGATGCTTCCGATGCTTCCCTGATATATGTAAAGTTAGCAGTACATAATAAAGTAATAAGGTTTACTTCAGTAAAATAAGGTATATTATATTTGTTGAATAGATTCTTTTTAAAGACAAGAAAAGTAGGTGAACAAAGTGGGAAAATATCAATTAGATGCCAAAGGTCAGGTAGCTGTGACAAAGTTTCATGAAAAACAGACGCCTGCCAAATTTGATAAAAAGCAGCAACTTGAAAAATTACGTGCGGAGTATTTGAAAAAGAAGCAAAAACAAACAGATAAATAATATGAATGTAAGCATAGGAAGACAAAAATCTCCCTATGTTTTTCTTATTCGAAGTTCTTTTTTCAATTGATGATAGAGTTTATTATTCCCATAAATTTCAGTTAAATTTATAGTGAGGAAGGGTTATCTGATGACGAGTTTTTTGTCATGAGAGGGAATTGAGGCCGAATCATCTGATTATGCAGCACCCCCTCAATCAACTTCACCGTCTCATACGTAGCCTTATAATCAACCGACTCCCAATCTGTATGCTCATTCATATAACCAGCAGATAAATTAACTGAAGGGATTCCATATCCGGCAAACACTTTCGCATCACTTAATCCTCCAGCAGTGGTCTTCCAATCGTCCATACCAAGTAATCTTCCTGCCTTCTCAAACACTTCACCATAACCAGTTGGACAAAAAGAGGTTCCACCGTTAGATATGACGATGTCACGTGTGCCTCTACGGTCAACAACAATGGCCCCGTCTACATCTTCTATAAAATCTGTATCAATTTCTCTTGAGCCAACACATCCAATTTCTTCTTTAACCGTGAAAACAATTTTTAACGCTCCATTGAAGTTTGTTTTGTGGATTCGGGATAAGGTTTCTAAAATGACTGCAATTCCAGCACGGTCATCTGCACCTAAAATACCAGATGAGCTTGTTAAACTGGTCCCATCTTCTAGGATTTCACGTCCAGCATCAAACTCCTCAACCGTATCCATGTGAGCGGATAACAAAACCGTTGGACCATCTCCGCAATTAAGGTAGGCCAGGAGATTACCTGCATGATCGACGTACGCATAATCAGTCATTCGTTGTAATCTTTGTTGCAAGTACGTCCGGATTCGGCGTTCGTTTCCGCTTGATCCTGATAGAGAGAGTAAATCAAGTAAGCGAGGTTTGAAAATTTCCGCCTCAAAATCAACTATCCTCTCTGGTATTTCGATCAAGGCATAAAGTCGCTCAGCAACATCCAACAGTTTGTGAATGTCTCCTTGATCATAATAAAAACCTACTTTTTTTCCAGAAAAACGTACTTTGATTCCAGGAATAACACAAGCTCGAATAAGATTCATTTGCTGCATGGTAAGGTGGTTTCTCGCATATACATAAGCAGGTCTCGTGTTATGTCCATCGCAGCAATAGACAGTGTAAAAACCTAGAGCATTTAACCAGCGAATGATTCCCCGCATATGTGGATCTATATCTGCTAGAGGAAGCTCTTGTTTCATAGGATCAATCAATGATTCACGACCCATTCGTTCTACTTGATGCGATGCTTCATTCAAGGCTTGTAACCAATCATTTTCCAAAACTAATTCTAATTTTTTGTCGTTTGTATTAACAAGGCCTATTGCTTTCTTTAGAAACTTACCTGTCTTTGTCATCTCCCCGTTTGCAGCTCGCTCCACATCTGATTGCAAAAACCCATGACGTACTAAAAGTGTTTTCCCATTCATAATCAACCATCTCCTTTTGTTTGTCTGATATTAATTTACCAAGATCAATGTGACAGCTCTGTCACAACAAAAAGAGGTGTTAACGAGTAAGCTGTAGAAAAGAAGAATGAAATAAGAGTCTAAGAAGGAGATAGGAGAATGAGACGATTATCAGACTTAACGGAAGAAGAATTGTTAGAAAAAGAGAATGATTGGTGGGATAGAGAGGATGACACCGATCAAAGCTGGATTAATGAAGGAGTTCAATTATATAAAAGACTTTCGAAGATCAATCAACGTGACATTACTTATCAAGAAACACTTGCCTATCTGCTACTTAAGCAGGGGGAAGATATGAAGCTGCGTCAACACGCTTATGATGAGGCTATTAAAAAGTTCAACTCAGTTGTAAGAATTGACCCCTCCAATTCTAGAGCCTGTTACCGCTTAGGTTTTCTCTATTTCGGTCAAGAAGCTTGGGCGAAGTCGATTGATTCTTTTCAACAATCGTTACGTAAAAAGGCCAGTCATGCTAGAAATCAATTAGAACAGGATCAAAAAATAAAAGCCCATCATTACATACTTAAGGCAACACAAATTATTGCTAATGAAACGTTAGGGAAAATCGAGCAAATTCCAGAAAAAGAGTTAGAGGTATTTGGTGAAATCAAGATTCTAATAGAAGAAATAAAAAGTGGACGAAGGAACAAGGAAGAGGAAAAACCTTATCAAATGATTATCAATGGATGGGAATATGTTAATTTAACTGAAGAAGATTACGTTCAACAATCAGATCCTTTTAAAAATAAAGCTCACATCATTTTAAATCAAGGAACTATTCATTACACGACCGTATCATTTAATACTAGAGAGATTCAGATCCCCTATAATCAAGTACCTTTTCTGGAATACATCATGCGTAACCCCGAAGGAGTCAGCAGAGAAGATCTCATTCAAAAGAGATTTCGTGAATCCAATGATCCGGAGGCTGCATTAAGACAAAATATTAGAAGGCTACGTTCAAGATTACAAGAACTAGACCCTATGTACGAATTTATCAAAACGGTAACTGGTGGCTATTGTTGGAACAATGAACTTGAATACAGGATGCTAAAACATAGTAGAGATATCACATCGGACTTGCTTTTGGATTAATCCAAAAGCTTTTTTGTTTTCCTAATGTATTCGACTCCTCCATGTGACATAAGTGTCACATCACTTATTTTATATTTTAGTTAACAAATCAAGAGAGGATGATTCAAATGTTAAAAACAACAATTGAAAAGTTAATGAGAGAAGCGCACACACGTCATTCGGATACGTTAAATAGAAATATTCAAATTGTGCAAACCTACTTTGGGCTTGGATCACAGTCTTTCCCAACATTCGAGTCTGTAGCAGAAGAATTTGGTCTTGGTTCAAGAGAAAGAATCAGGCAAATCGTTACAAATAATTTTGTGAATAAAATCAATCAAGATCACTTCAGTGTAATACACAAAATCAGTCAGTTAGTAGAAAGAAATGAAGTGATTTTTATTGATGAATTTATTCAACAGTTGATAGACAGCGAAGTAATTGATGAAGAATTAAATATTAGGGGTTTATTGAACTTACTCCATACGTTTAATCTTTGTAAGGACTATGAACTCTACAATCTAGATATAAACAAGGCTACAAAAACAGAAATAGAGGACAAGGAGAACATCCTGCTAGTAAAAGTAGAAAAAGAAGAAGAGCTAAGAAGTGATATGAGAAAACTAAGAGCACTTCCTGGACGACATGGAATGGTTAATTTGCATGAAGTTTTCTCTATCAATAATTTCACATACAATGATTTTCTTTTCTATCAATCACTCATTATGCAGACAAAAACATCTTGGGTATATGAAACAGACGAAAAAAATCTATGGTATATGTTTGAAGACCGAGACAATGTCATGGTGAATGCGTTAGAAAAAATAGTAAATGTAACAAATCATGTTAACATTAATATTTTATCTGAAATTATTCACACATACATTAGCAAAAGAACGTTTCGAAAGGTCATTCCAAGTGTGTATCTGATTAAGCAATACATGATGAACTCTAAATACGTGAAACTAACGAATGGTGATTATGCAAGAATAAACGTAGAAAAGAGTCCTTTATTAGATATCGAAAATGACATCCTTCATTTTTATAAAAGTAGAAAAACTTTTACCCTAAGATATCCCGTAATTAATTCCTATCTTGAGGAGAAAGGGTACAGTAAACCCCATCGTGATAAAGCTTTATATCATTCTCCGATTATATTTGTCGATAAAACTAACGGCAGAGGAAACTATGAATTACAATTGATTACCCTATTCCAAGCAAAGCCTCAGACACCAACAGAAGAGAATTCATATGAGAAATATAAGAAGCTATTAAAAGCACTAGAAGGAAAAACAGATATAACTCAATATGCAAAAGCCAGAAAAGAACAATTCTTACTTAGAGACTGGCTATTTAAAAACAAAAACACAGAGACTTGCGCGATTTGCGGAAGAACCTTCTCTATCAGCTCCCTTGTAGCAGCGCACAAGAAAAAACGTGCTACCTGTACTGAAGGTGAACGAACAGATCCTAATATTGTCATGCCTGTTTGCTTATTTGGTTGCGACTATCTCTATGAGGACGATTATATCTATGTGCACTCAGGAAAAATCTGCATTCAAAACACAAATGAATTGCAGAAAGCTGAGCGCGACTATCTAGTAGCTTTGGAGAATCAAATAGTAGATAAACGCTGGCTTAAAGGAAGCGATACTTATTTTATAAAATAGGGGGAGCGTATCAAGGTATGATTTTTATCTTTGGAATACCCCCTTTCCTTTTCTCGCATATCCAATGTGACACCTCTGTCACATCGCCTGTTTTATCCTGTACGTAACAAATTAGAAAGGAATGTGGTTCTCGTGAAAAAAGACATATCAGTTGAGCAAATCGTTTGATCATTACAGCTTGAAAGAACTAAAAGTCTAACAAAAAAAGGAGAGGTTATGATGAGCAAAACTTATCACGTATTTGTATACGGAACATTACGTCAGCATGAAGTAAATTGCCGTTTATTGAAAGAATCAAAGTGCCATTCACGCCAGTGCTGGACGTACGGTGTCCTTTATAACACTGGCTATGGATACCCAGCAATGACTCAAGGAATGACTAGTAGAGTGTACGGTGAACTGTATGATATAACAACTGAACAATTAAACAGACTTGATAGCTTAGAAGGCTATGCTGGCAAAGGTCAAATAAATCATTATGATAGAATCACACAAACAGTTTACACAGACAACAGTACAGTTGAAACTTTCGTCTATGTTTTCACCTCTTCTCAAATTACTAATCTTGAAAAAATTAAATTTGGTGATTGGAAGTGTCATCGTTACTTAAATAAAGATGAGATACTGTATTTCGCCTATGGTTCTTGTATGGATAGTGAGAGGTTTCATCGTTCTGGCGTCAAGGATCAATTTGCTCTAGTGGCAGGCTGTGGCATTGTTAAAAACTATTCCCTAGCCTATTCAAGAAAATCCCATGATGGCGGTAGAGCCGATATAATTGAATCAAATCAGTGGGTGGAAGGAAAAGTCTATCAAATTAAAAACAAGACGCTGGATTATTTGTACAAAAGAGAAGGCGTGTACATGAATATTTACCGTCCTGCTTTTGTGGATGTGATCATTGATGGTGTTTGGTACAACGACGTATTAACTTTCTTAGTGATTGATAAGGAAAAGGAAACTGCACCACCAGAACAATATGCAGCAGAGATCCTCCGAGGTGCAAAGAGCTTTGTAAGTGATCGTTACTATAAAAAACTTAAGGATGATTTATCTAACCAATTTTCAATGAAACTCAATGAGGAGGAGATTTAATATGGCACCATTCACTGCTCAAATACTAGTAGGTCATGCACATCCATATGACGGAGGAATAAATGGGATCACCCATACCCTTTATTTATCTGAAAATAGTCGGCCAGGACTGATTATATAATCAACAAATGCCCCAAATGAAAAGAAAATCGTATGGATCCCAACAGTAAAAAACATGCTAGAGGATGCACTGTTAATGATCGGACTATATGTTTTTAAAGATGAAGAATTAATGAAAATGAAAGATATGTATTTTTCAAACAAGGACGAAAAGTATATTGAACTATACAGTGAAATAAAACAGAACTTCGGAAGCAAAGGATCTCTTGCTTCTTTAGTTTCGCTAAACGAAGGAAGCACAAGAACCGTCCCAGTGCTTCCATGTCATTTATTAACAAATAATGCCGAACTAATGTATCATAAGAATATAGCCATAGTATAGTCAGAAATGATTATAAGCTAGCTGATAATTGCAAAATCTAGCAAACCGAGGTGAACTCATGCTAAAGCAAGGTATCTACGAAGAAATCATTACCCAAAAACTAAACACCGAACTTAAAGAATTAGACTTAGATACATATGAACTCGGAAAAGAGAAACTTGATGTCGAGGAAGCGAGAAAAATCTTATCAAGTTACATCTCTCACATAACAAGACGGGCACTCAAATTTTTGAGAGACAATAAAAAAGATGATACGGAAGCATTACTGGAGCAAATCAAAGTCTGCAATGACATTATTTCATTACTTAGTCAGAAACTAGATGATGATGAATACAAGACCCTACAAATAGAAAAAGAGGGCGAGGTTCTTACTTCTGTCTATTCACGTCTTAATTCAGTGAAAAGCTTACGGAAGGAAAAAATCATAAGGCCTGTCACACCGATTTCGCAAAGCTCACTTTTTACTGGCTCAAACTATGAGCCAAACATGCTGAGTGAGTTAAAAAAGGAGATTTTAACTTCTGATCAAATCGACATGCTTGTTTCGTTTATCAAATGGAGTGGCTTGCGTTGCATCATTGAGGAGTTAAACACCTTTACTGAAAAAGGTGGAAAGTTAAGAGTTATCACAACGTCCTACATGGAGGCGACTGATTTTAAAGCGATTGAAGAATTAAGTCAATTAGCGAATACGGAAATTAAAGTTTCCTATGATGTTGAAAGGACGAGACTTCATGCAAAAGCATATCTCTTCCAAAGAGATACTGGCTTCAGTACGGCCTATATTGGTTCTTCCAATCTTTCCAATCCGGCGTTAACGTCCGGGTTAGAGTGGAACCTTAAAGTAACGGAAAAGGATTCGTTTGATATCGTAAGAAAGTTTGAAGCGACGTTTGAGAGTTATTGGAATGACAAGGAATTTCAAACGTTCCATTTTGATGATCCAGAGCACAAAGACCTCTTAAAAAGTGCTTTGTCTAAAACGAAGCAAAAAGAGACGAATGATTTTCATTTTGCTTTTGATATAAGGCCTTTTCACTACCAGAAAGAGATTTTGGAAAAGTTGAAAGTTGAGAGAGATGTTTTTGGTCGGTATAAGAACTTAGTGGTTGCGGCTACGGGCGTGGGGAAAACGGTTATTTCTGCGTTTGACTATAAGCAATTTTATCAATCTAACAAGAACCAAGCTCGTTTGTTATTTGTTGCTCATCGGGAAGAGATCCTCAAGCAGAGTAGGGATACGTTTCGAGCGATTTTAAAAGATGCTAATTTTGGTGAGCTGCTTGTGGGGAGCTATCAGCCTTCTTCGTTAGATCACTTATTTGTGAGTATTCATAGCTTTAATAGTAAGAAGTTATATGAATCAACAACGAGTGATTTTTACGATTTTATTATTGTTGATGAGTTTCATCATGCTGCATCGGACTCCTATCAACGGTTGATCAATCATTACAAACCTCAAATTCTTCTTGGATTAACCGCAACGCCTGAACGAATGGATGGGAAGGACATTTTAACGTATTTTGATGATACAATAGCTGCTGAAATGCGTTTAACGGAAGCGGTGAATCAAAAATTGCTTTCTCCATTTCAATACTTTTGTGTGAGTGATACTGTTGATCTTTCTAAACTGAAATGGAGTCGAAAGGGTTATGATCTTCGAGAATTAGAGAATGTGTATACATCGAGTGATATGCGGAGCAACCAGATCATTAAGAGCATTCATAAGTATGTAACGTCTATTGATGATGTGAAGGGTCTTGGGTTTTGTGTGTCGATCGAACATGCAAAGTATATGGCTGCTTATTTTAACAAAAGTGGTATTCCGGCGGTGTCGTTATATGGAGATGTGAACAAGACGGAACGAAATGAGGCACAAGATAAGCTTGTAAAGGGAGACATCAAGTTTATTTTTGTTGTGGATCTTTATAATGAAGGGATTGATATCCCAGAAGTAAACACCGTTTTATTTTTACGACCGACGGAAAGTTTAACTGTGTTTCTTCAACAATTGGGAAGGGGATTACGGCTCTCGGAAGGAAAGGATTGTTTAACGGTTTTAGACTTCGTTGGACAGGTCCATCAACAATATAATTTTGAAGAAAAGTTTAAAGCGCTAGTAGGAAGGTCGAAGCATTCGATTCAGCATTATGTCGAGAATGGCTTTTTTTATTTACCCAAAGGCTGTTTCATTCAATTAGAAAAACAGGCTAAGGATTATATTCTTAGAAATATTAAGCAAAGTGCCAACACTAAAGGGAACCTAATCGCTAAAATGAAGTATTTCGAGCAAGATACTGGGAAAGAGCTAACGTTACACAATTTCTTACAGCATTATCACTTATCTTTGTATGATTTTTATGGGAAAACTAAGGATCGTAGCTTTGCTCGATTTAAAGTGCTAGCGGAAGCGATGGATGATTTTCATTGTGAAAAAGAAAAGCAGATTACGAGTCGATTACCTAATTTATTTCATATTAATTCAAAAGCGTTATTGAATTTTTGGATTCGTTATGTGCAAGAGGGCGTTGTTGAAACCGAAGAAGACGAGCTGATGTTAGCGATGTTGTATTATTCCTTTTATCAACATCACCCAAAGAAGGAAGGGTTCGCCTCTTTAGAAGAGGGAATTTATCAAATTATTGAAGTGAAGCAATTTAGAGAAGAACTACTTGAAATTTTATCTTTTCTCTATAACTCGCTTGAGACGATGGAGAAGGACAATGAATTTGATTTCCCTTGTCCGTTAAAAGTCCATAGCAAATATTCGAGATCGCAAGTGTTAGCTGCGTTAGGGTATTTTAGTGAAACGGCAAGTCCATTCTTCCGAGAAGGGGTAAAACACTTTGAAGATAAAGGATTAGATATTTTCTTCACGACGTTAAATAAATCAGAAAAGGATTTTTCACCGTCAACTTTATACGATGATTATGCCATTAATGAAACGCTATTTCATTGGCAATCACAATCGACAGTAGCTGAAGGAAGCAAAACAGCTAAACGTTATATCACTCATAAGCAGAAAGGGCATAAGTTGGCTTTATTTGTAAGGGAATATAAACAAGAGTATGGGTTAACTGCTTCGTTTGTCTTTTTAGGGTTTGTCGATTATGTGAAGCATTCTGGAAGTAAGCCGGTAAGTTTTGTGTGGAGATTGCATGAGGAAATGCCGTCTTATCTGGTACCGAGGGCGAATAAGAACATTCTTTAATTTTTCACGCGTGTACCACCTTTAGACGGTACACGCGTGAAACTCAGGTTGAGGCGTTAGAGGAACTAAAGCGGGTAGTTGAAGACGGTTATAATAAAGCACTTATTATGAAGACGAGGCTTTGGTAAAAGTATTTATCATCTTTTTTTTGCTAAAGGATATAAACGAATCCTTTTCATTGCTCATAGCGAGGAAACTCTTTCAAGCGTAACGAACGTTTGAGTAACTAATGCCTGAGCGATTTATTGGAATTTTAAATGGAAAGAGAAGGGTGGGGAAGCTGACTATTGTTCTGCTATTAGTAATTCAACAGCTGGAATATCAGCAGGAGCCCATTTCAGAGAGTTTAGGTTTTCTCTTTTCAGCCAAATAAGTTTGGAATGTTCGCTAGGAATAGGGCTACCTTCAATGATTTTTGCTTTGACCGCAATAAGATTAATAGTGAAATTCTCATATTCATGGGTATGATCATTAAAGAAATCAAGAGTTTCAATCTGACATTGTAACTCTTCATTAATTTCTCTTTTAATGGCAGTGTAGATGTCCTCATCTTTCTCAACTTTTCCTCCTGGAAATTCCCACATGTTCGGAATAGACATATCAGGAGATCTAAGGGCACATAAGATTTCATCTTGGTTATTTTCAATAATTGCGGCTACTACTTTGACTGCTTTTTTCAAGATGATGGTCCTCCTAGTGAGTGTTAATCTGTAATAATCATAACATTTTTGTTTAGGTTGGTGTTCTAATGTGTAGTTAAAAGTTATTCATGGGTTTTATTTATCTAACGTTCAAAAAATCAGTTAGTGAATTAGCAAAAATACTAAAGCACACAAATACAGGTTGCTGCAAGGCATGATGGAGGTTAAGAAATGCTTGTTGCAACGAGTGATTGCAGCAAAAGGGAAAGGTTGGTAAACCATGCCTACATACAACAAACTCATCCGAGATCGAATTCCAGAAATCATTGAAAAAAGCGGAAAACGTTATCGGATAGAAATGTTAGATACACCTACGTATGAAAAAGAACTACAAGTAAAGTTAAAAGAAGAATTGGAAGAGCTAATACAGGCTGAAACAACGAAAGAGCGGGTCGAAGAGATGGCTGATTTATTAGAGGTTGTTTATGCTCTTGCTCATCTTGACGGGGTTGATCCATCTGAGATTGAACGTGTTAGAGAAGGGAAGCAGCAAGAACGCGGTGGTTTTGAGGAACGAATTTTCTTACTTGATGTAGAGGATAAGTAGTGCTTTTATAGTTGGTATTGTTAGGGGGGGATTGAATGAGTCATAAGTTAAAGGTGGGTGAGCTTAAAGAAATATATTTAACAGATGAAGAAATCTGGAGAATCTTTACGATTGTGTTATCGAGTAAATCGGTTAAGTCATCTACATATAAGTATGCTCTTATCAAATCTTTGATAGAAAATTTGTATCAAGTGAATGATCAATTTGAGTTGACGTATGATCAATTGGCTTACTCGTTTACAAAGATTTATTGGAACTTAATTGTTCATCATAATCTAGATAAGCAAAATAGAGGGAAAAATGCGAGGGTAGTGACGATCATTAAAGAGACCCAAACAAACTATGCCATCCCTTCTGAATTTAGCTTTGATAAAATTGATGCTAGCCTACAACTGAACCTAGTGAAAAAAATAAAAACAACCATGAAGGAAAATGTCTTCGGTGCCCTTTATGGGGACACAAGAGGGACTTTTTACGCTTTTGATCATAAGAGAGAATGTCTTAAATTAAATCCTGGAGTACATAGTTTTATGCTGAATTATCAAAGGTTGATTGTAAACCTTACGAACTACCACATGGCAGCCATGATTGAAGAGCTTAATGAAGTACCAAGTATTAATTACTTACTAGGGAAGGTAGAAAGCATCGCAAAACGATCGTCATTACGACCATTTGAAAAACTATTAATGAGTCATTTTGAAGCAAGCTGTTTTTATTGTAATAAGACTCTTTCCGGAAAAAAGAGAGAAACGCACGTCGATCATTTTATTCCTTGGTCGTTTGTTCAGTCAGATCAATTATGGAATCTAGTGTTGTCTTGTAATCGATGTAACAGTTCGAAAAGTGACAAGCTGCCGGATCGATCGTTCCTTGAATTTATTCTTGACCGTAATTTTGAGCTTACTCATAAAATTCAAGATGATACCTTGATGACGAATTATAAGTCTAAGAAAATGATCATGTTGTATGATTATTCGATTAAAAATGGGTTTGATACGGTTTGGTGTCCTTAGGAGGGACAAGGAAGTAGGAGGAAATGTTACTTTAAAAAGGGGACTAAAATGGATTTTCTATTGCTGTCAGTAATACTAGGACTAATACTATTCGTACCTTATAAGAAGTTCCGAGATACTAAATACGAAGAGGTAAGTGGAAATGGATTCTTTGATACTATGTCTGATAAAGACAACTATGGAGAATACGTAACGTTTTCTATTTTGCAGAATCATTTGCTTCAATTGTTTCTATAAAGTGACGTTTGACCGATTGAATTGGCCCACAAACAGGTGCACCATTACGTCCTAATAAATGAACCAAGTCTAACTCAGATTCTATTTGGGATCTTGTACGGTGACTACTGGTTAGCAACGATCGGTTGTTTTATGTATTTCCTTAAAAGCTCCATCTGCATCGGATTCTGATTGGAAACTCCGAAATGTCTTACTTTTCCTGAATTTTCGAGAATATCGAAAGCTTCTGTAACCTCTTCAGGCTCCATTAGTGCGTCCGGACGATGAAGAAGGAATACATCCAAATAATCTATGAAAGATTAATGGGCTTGAATCTAATTGAAAAGAAGATAAATGTGGAACTTTGGGATATCTATGATAAAGACAGAAATGTCACAGGTAAAACGATGAGGAGAGGGGACCCTTTTGAAAAAGATGCGTACCATCTAGTCGTTCATGTGTGTATGTTCAACAAAAATGGGGAAATGTTGATTCAGCAAAGACAACCTTTCAAGAGTGGTTGGGCCAATATGTGGGACATTACTGTGGGAGGTAGTGCCGTTGCTGGGGATACAAGCCAACAAGCTGCGGAGCGTGAAGTGCTGGAAGAATTAGGTTATAAAATTGACTTACACGGTATAAGACCTTCTTTAACAATAAACTTTCCAGTGGGATTTGATGACTATTATCTCGTTGAAGTAGATCTTGATATTAGGGAATTAACGTTACAGCCAGAGGAAGTACAACGAGTGAAGTGGGCGACAAAAGAAGAAATCTTAACGATGATCGACCAAGAAATATTTATACCATACCATAAGAGTTTGATAGAAGTATTATTTGATATGAGAAAATTCATGGGTAGTCATAGTTAACCGTGGGTTATGGTCCCCCGCTTATTTAAAGCGTTAGTGGATTGGGGGACAGGCGCTGTTTCACACTACAAAGTTTCTACCGGTATAATATCTGAAATGATCGGAGATTCTATTGAAAAAAGACAATACAAGTCAGTAACCCCATTTTGTAGTTTGCAATTTTGAATGACAAAGCCTTCATACCCCTGTTGAATAAGGCTGTTACGAAATTTTTCATTGGCTTCCTCCATATTTAAAAGGGTAGCCTCATCTTTCCAGGTAAAGTTTCTTTTTCCGGCATGAATATATTCACAATATTTGTCACGATCATTCATAAACAAATCATACGAATCCCCGGTATTAGAATCATATATTTTAAGGTTTGGTTCATCTATAAATAGTTTGTAAATAAAGCCAGTTACTCGCCTTTCAACTTGAATAACCTTAGGTTTTCCATCTTCCCAAAATTCCGTTTCTGACTTTTGATAAACCGTCTCCGTTCCGATTGCATAGGGTTTAGCAGAATGAATATCAGATGTAAGCCAAAATCCAATTGTACCAATAACGTTATTGACGTTTTGAACTTTTGCTTCACTAGTAAAATCTTCAATTTTATTCAGAGTACCAAAATAAGCGATCATTTTCATACCTCCCATTTTTAGATTGCCCAATTCTGAGTTTATCATTTATGGATAAGTTAATTAAAAAATGTCAGAAACACTTTGGGTCTCAACGCACAGGCACCGCTTGTTACACCACCAGTATCATACATACAAAAACGCCAGCGTATTTATTTTTAAGGTGACTAGCTACAATATATGAATAGAAAAAACATATGATTTCAAAAAAGGGATAAACTGAAGAAAGAATTTAAGAAAGGAGATGTGAAATATGACCAAAAAATATAATAAAGGCAGCCGTAATCAAAATGCACCAGAATTACACGGCAAAGTTCCAGCTAGCGGTGATAACAATAAAGGGAGTAAAAGGAAATAAAGGTTGAAAGGTGAAAACAAATAGGTTTAGCAATGTGGATTGGATTGAAATCTAAATATAGATTTTTTATCTATTTAGCATCAAGGGGGAGTGACCAGGCGCTCCCCAAAATGAAAATACCCGTTGTCAACTATTTTGGTAGAGAAATGAGGGAAATCAGAGCGCTGGAGTAGGCAATCTAAAACCGCTATTGTTATCGATATCTACTTTTTATCTGCAAGAACTTATAAATATATTTACGAAGAGTACTTTTTTTAAAAATCCTCCCACCACAAATCAACCTATCTTTATATATATAGTATGAAGACATACATACGATAGGAGGAACTTCATATGGCTAAATTCCGTATGATTCAAACAGGCTTTTGGAATGACCCAAAAGTGATGGAGGAGATGACACCGGAGGATAAGTTCTTTTTCATGTATCTGCTCACCAATCCGCAAGTAACTCAAATTGGCATCTACCGGATTACGAAGAAACAAGTGGCTTTTGAAACTGGCTTCTCCGTTGAAACGGTGCAGCTGTTATTTGAGCGCTTTTTGCACCAACATGAGCTCATTCGTTACAATGCTGAAACAAGGGAGCTGGCGATCAAGAACTGGGGCAAGCACAATCTTGGCCGTGGAGGCAAACCAATGCTTGATTGTATTCGGAAGGAACTAGAGGACGTCAAGGATCATTCTCTTATTGAATATGTTGGACAAGAAGTGACCAATGAGTCGATTCGAGAACTTTACGCATCCTTCTGCCTTAAAAACGACGATACGTCGACGTTACGTGGACAAGAAGAAGAAAAAGAAGAAGAAAAAGAAGAAGAAAAAGAAGAAGAAAAAGAAGAAGAAAAAGAAGAAGAACAACAACAAGAACCATACGCCGTCGTATTTCGTTTTTACGAAGAAAACATCGGAGTCCTGAATCCATTTATCGCAGAGTCAATTGCCCTTTGGTTAGAAGAACTTAGTCCGGAAGTTGTGATGCTTGCCATAAAAAAGGCTTTGATGAAGCAAAAACGTTGGGATTATGCAGAAGGAATTTTGAAAAAATGGTCGAATCAAAACTTAACGACCATCCAAGCCATTGAAGCAAGCGTCACCCACTTCCAGAAGCGACAAACGCGAACCTCCCCAACAGATGTACTTGAACGAGTGAAACGAGGTGATTTTTCATGACAAATGAGGAAGCAGCCGAAGTTCTCCTAACGATCCACGAAGTCTATCCATCCTACGAACTCACAGAACGGAAAATGAAAATCCTTGTCCCGGCTTTGCTGCAAATGGACCTTGCTGGGGTCATGAAACGGTTGAATGAATACATTCTCACCAACCCTTGGCCGCCAACGATTTCAGATATTGCCTCTTATCCACTTCAGGAAAACGAAGTGTTGAGAAAAGCGCAGGAGTATGAAAAACATGCTTCTCGGAATCCCCCAACCAAAGAGCAAATCGAAGAATTCCAAGCGCGGTTCAAGCAGCTTGGAGTAACGGAGGCAGAAGATGAGTGAGCACCCATCCGTCGCCGAACAAGCTGTTATTGGAGCGATCCTCCTTGAGCCTGAACTCATTAAAGAATGCAGTCTGCAGGAAGAACAGTTCTACGAAGCCCGCCATAAAATCATCTTTCAAGCGATGCGAGCATTAGAGCGGTCCGAAACCCCTTCAGATATCGTAGCTGTCGTCACCATGTTACGTGATGTCCTCGAATCGATTGGGGGAGTGTCGTACCTATCTGATCTGATGAATGCCGTCGCCACAACAAGCAACTTCAAGCACTACGAAGAATTGATCCTCGAACATGTTCGGAAACGGTCGGCCATGAAACTCACCGAACAATTCCACAATGAAGCAAATGATGAGTCCATCGATACTCTGATAACGGAGCTCCAACAGATACAGGAGCTGACGATTAAGAAACAACACCGGACGAAAAAAGAGATCCTTGCTGATGTCGTCGAAACGTTGCATGAACCAACCGAGGATCTCTTAGGAAGACCTAGTGGCATCATCGATCTCGATAAAATGACGGGTGGCTGGCAAAAGCAGGACTTGATCATTATCGCCGCAAGACCTTCTGTCGGAAAAACGGCATTTGCCTTGCAGATGGGTGCTGTCAACTGCCGTAGGGGAGGAGTGACGACTTTCTTTTCCCTAGAAATGGCGGATAGACAACTGGCCATCAGGTGGATCAACGCAGAAGGGCGGATTGACGGGATGAAATGGAAAAATCCGACACGGTTCTTTTCCGCTGCCGATTATCGTCAAGCCGTAAACGCCATCGGAGCCATTGAAAAGTGGGACATGGAAATCATCGATAACCCGAGTATCAAAGTCTCTGAAATTCGTTCCAAACTAAACGAAATCAAACGCAGATACCCGAACCGAGACCATCTTGTAATCATTGATTACCTTCAGCTCATCCAATCCTCAAGCAAACGAGGAGAAAACCGCCAACAAGAAGTGTCGTCCATTTCACGTTCCCTAAAAGCGATGGCAAGAGAGCTCGACGTCCCGATTATCGCCCTTTCACAGCTATCAAGGAAGGTTGAGACCCGCCAAGAGAAACGGCCCATGATGTCGGACATCCGAGAATCGGGAAGCATTGAGCAGGATGCGGACATTGTTGCCTTTTTGTACCGCGATGATTATTACGACAATGAAACGGACGGGCGAAACAAAATTGAAATCATCGTCGCAAAGCAACGGAATGGACCAGTTGGGACGGTGGAGGCCTTATTTGAGAAGGAATATGGAAGGTTTGTGAATCTAGCAACAAGCATAGCTACTGAAAAAGGATAAAAAAGGAGGACGCTGAAAAAGTACCTCGAAGGACCACTAAAAAGGGAAAAGCACCCTTTTTTAGTGGCCTATAAAAAAGGAGGCCGAAAAATGGGAGAAGTCCAGCAATTAAAAGTAGCGTATGATATGTCACTGTTGAAAAAGCAAATTCGCGAATACCAATTAGAGAATGAATTACTAGTAAGAGAGAACCAGTTGCTTAAGCAGCAGTTACGGGTGTTGAAGTGGAGGTCTGGGAGAAAGGAGTGAGGGGGTGGAGAAACGTGGAGGGACAGGTTCCTTGGCCCACCTTAGCGGTTATTATCGACTCAAGCGGACTCACGTTACGTTTGTGACAAAAACCAGTGTTTGCACTATGTTTGAGGACTGTGGTTCCGTTATTTAGTGTTTTATGGGTTAAGCTAGCAATCTTCTGTAAATAGCGGATTTGAGCCCTGAAAAATGAATGAAGACACCCCTGAAAAAGCAGAGATTTTCTCTTTTCATTCAGTGATCAAATCATACACCTCATCGACCACTTCTTCATCTTGAACGTCAAATTCCATTCTTAGACTATGTCGAATCATCGTCTTATTGACTGATCCTTCCGTAACATGCACAACATTTGTTTTTAGCCAGTCAGCCATCTGTTGAATTTGGTTTTGGTCATTTGAATGACTCATCATGCAATCTCCTTCCTGAAAATCCTTTCTTACTAGCATTTTCTAAACGAACATTAATATACTCGATCAACCCGTTTCTTTCCGAGTTCGGCGGAAATAGGTGTGGATTACTTTTTGTTTTGGCGGTTCGGACTTCAGCTTTTCGATGAAGTGAGGTTTCGTTTGTTCCAGTAACAGACTCTTTAGCTGCTCAAGTCTTACTGTGCCGAATCCAGGTATTTTTTTAGGGGTGGTAATAAGGAAATCCCCTTGTTGTTGAAAAAACCGAATGCCAGCATGTCCTGTACTTTCGGCTTTCCCTAATTTGTAACCAAATTTAAATGGCTGTTCTATATAAGAAGAAACCTGTCGGAGACCTAAGTTTTCATAAATGGCGGGAAATTGATGAAAGACTGGAGGGTCGGTAAACGATATCGAGGTTATGTTCAAAATGCCGCTCCTTTCTCGTTTAGGATTACTCCTATTATTCCCTAATAGTGGCTGGAGCAGACGATTATGAGTAGATGTTCAGCATTGAGTTTTTAATTATAGAGAGCAGATTGTTATTTGCATGAACATGTAAAAGCGATGGAAAGCTTCCTTTATATTAAAAGTTAAAGTCTTCTTTGTTTTTTTAGTATTAAGTTTAAAAATAGAGAACTGTGGTAAAAGTGTAGTATCGAAATTGATTGTTGCTATTCGTGTCGAAATATGATAGATTATTAAATCTAGCCGCAAAAATTAATTTTAAATTAACTCTTGCGCAGAATTATTTATTGTGATATATTATTACTTGTCGCTACGAACGATTGATTGATTCGTAACGAGCCGCAAAAAAAACTTTCAAAAAGTTGTTGCGCGGAATTGAGTGTTGTGTTATGATAATAAATGTCGCTGATGAAACAGCGGTTAACGAGTTCTTTGAAAACTGAACAAAAGCCAAGCGAAATAGAGAAATATGTTTTCTCGTCAATAAATCCTATCATTTGATAGGTTGAAATAACTTAGTATCGTTAGCGATACATTTTGAGCGAATCAACTCAACTTTTATGGAGAGTTTGATCC
>NZ_JAXBLX010000003.1:0-209443 GCF_037027555.1 Halalkalibacter kiskunsagensis
CTCGGCCGTTATCATGGCAATATTTAACCTTTAATTCATCATATACAAAGGAAAAATCAACCAATTCGTTAATTCTCATTAGTATATTATCTTTTGGTACGACCATATCGTATATTGCTGAATAAGGACTTAAAAGAAGAGATTGTTGGTTAAATATCATTAGACACACCCGCTTTTGATTGATACTTAATTATAAATCAAATAAAAAGCATTTACTGCTCAAAAAAAAGAGTAGTAAATGCTTTCGAGACTTTTTCAGTGGCTTCCATTAACGCACTGGGGGTCAGGCACTTTAGGATATGAGGATACAGTTCATTTGTATCCTTAGAGCTCTTTCAAATATTAGCTAAGACCCGCTTTAGTTCGTGTCCATTTTATAGTCTAAAGCCACTCTTCTCTCTTTTGGCTCGATTAACCGTCAAAAGGTTTATCTGCCCACATAACATCATGCCTTAATACCCAAGCTTCTTCCTTCTCTATTTGTCTAATCGTACTTTCCATCGTTCTTATCCTACTCTTTCTTTCCATTTAGTTTATGATAAAGAGACATGCTTCCCCAAATAACACTTGGAACGGCGACTGCTCCTATTACCATATACACTAAAACGTGAACTGGACTGCCTAAACCATTACCAAATACCAAAAGGATAACTGCTAGAAAGAGGAGAAAGAAAGGTAATGTTGTTGCCAGGTTTGCCAATCCTTTTTTTTCTTTTGCCTTCCATTTGTTATTGTATGTTGCGCAAACTGTCCAAGCTACGGGAATGGCAATCACACTAAGAATAACAGCTATTACAAGAAGAACTGATTGCCATGTACCAGAGCTTACCATTGCCCCCATCCATGCGAGAGTCGTTATGAAAACGATTGGAATCGCTAGTCCTTTCATAGAACCACTTAGATTTGCGTACTTTTCTATCAATGTATCACGGTCACTGTAAATCGGTTTTGTACCAGATTTCGCTCGAAATAAATGAATATTTCCTTCTGAGGCAATATGCAACCACCCCGCAGATGAGAAAAAATCAAAGTATTCTTCTTCCTCCCCCTCTTTTAATGAACGACAATCTACACTGTAGATATAGTCTGTGCTTTCTCCTTTTTCAAGTATATACCCCATAAACTTGAAGCCTTTCACATGCCACCCATTTAAAGAAAATCTGCGCAATTTTTCCATGTCCTTCTTCTCTGAAAAAGCCAACCCACCCGAGGTAATGTACTTTGTTTGCATCATTTTTCATCCTCCGTTAATCCAACTTCTGCTAATTGAATCATCTGTTTTCTTAGCTTCACATCTTCTTCTAATACTTCTCTGCCTTTTTGGGTAAGTAGATATGTTTTTCGTCTTGAGTCCGAGCCATCATGCAGATAAATCCATTCTTGTTTCAATAACTTTTTTATGATCGTATACATGGAAGCAGGTCCTATCGTGATCGCGCCATTTGTTGTTTCATCAAGTAAGTTCATAATTGCGTACCCATGCCTAGGCTTCGTTAAGGCAGCCATAATATAAAACATGGAATCTGTTAATTGCTCTGTTGTTTTCAACTCATCACCCCTTTGTGTCACTTAAAGATATATCACATAACAATATAGTTCCAATTAAAATGTATCACAATGTGATACATTCGTCTATAGATATATCATAATTTGATATATCTGCAAATGGAAGAAGATGTGACAGACATTTTTGAACAGGCTAAAAATGGTGCCTGACCCCCAGTACTTCATTTTCTCTTCTATAAAATCAAACACTTCTCTTTTCGGTTTTGCATGACCAATGGTTCCAGAAATAAAAGTCTTTTCTACAGGAATCCAGCGACTAATGCCGAGTTGCTTTATTTTCATTGCTTGATGTTTTTCCTCACCATTGGTAAGAATCCCAAGCTGTTTTCCTTTTTTATTATCAATTAAAAAAGAAAAGCTCCTACAACAAGAACACCAAAAATATATCTTGAGGAAAAGGGATAAAAGTGCAATCCTTATCGATTTAGTGACAGAGGAGGGACAGGTTTTGAACTGTCCCCGTCACTCAGACGCCATACCTGTCCCCTTGTCCCAATAAACATTATTAAGATATAACTCGAATACATTAGGGATAATGCATAAATTTATGTTTTAAATGGGGGAGCATATGATACAAATTATGGGGATGCCTTTTCAACTGACTGAAATGGAGAACTTTGGTAGAGTAGAAAGAACGATTATACAACGAATGTATGAAGATCCTGCCCTATATTCATATTCTTACTTCGATGAATTTGTATTTGAAATCAAAACTCGAAAAAACATTATAGATAGTTCGATAAGCATGAATGAAAGCCAAATGGAGTTTACCGTATTCGAGAATGCTCGTTGCAATCCACAGTACTGGTACTTAACAGAAACAGGTGGATTCCTGTTAAGGCAAGATATTAGGCCCTCTGATGCCATTCAAGACATTTATAGGAACAGTTCACTTTATGGATTTGATTGTTCGACGGCTTGTGTCATCATCTTTTATCATGCCATTCTAAGCAGTATAGGTGACCATATATTTAATCAAATATTCCCAAACCTCTACTTATATAGTTGGCATGCTGATTCGGATCTTGGACTACACAACATTTATACAAATCATTTTATACCTGGTGATATTGTTTATTTTAATAATCCGGACTTTCATCCACAAACTTATTGGTTTAGAGGGGAAAATGCTGTAGTTCTTGGTGATGGGACCTTTTTTGGACATGGGATTGGAATATTGACAGCTCAAGAAATGATACAATTTTTAAATGAAAATAGAATACCACAGAGTAATCAATCCGCCTATTTGCTCGATTCCATCACTAGACCTGACTTTAGCCATTTAGCAAGAATGACAATGTTACAGCGAGGATATCTCACATTTAAAAAGCAACAAACCATAATCCATCATAACCAATGTTCAATATCCTTTATACAATATCTGTTTTACCTTCATCAAAACCTTAATCGATGATTAAAACGGACGTTCTCCTAGTAATCATTTTTGATTTTATGACTCCGAACCAAGACACCTACCCATTTTTATGTAGACGGGCTACATTTTCAAGGTAGGCGAGTATTATATAGTGATAAGTAACTAACCCGAGAGGAAGTGTCAACATGTATCCAAACGTAAACGCACCTTTTGCTATGGGAGCTAACGTTAACGCACCATTTACTATGGGAGCTGCCGAAAATATGCCATTCACTATGGGAGAAGCTTCTCCTTATCAACCATATCATTATTCTCCAGTTATGGGGTATAGTGCCCCTTCACGCTGCTACGATAGTTTCATTCTAATTGTAGTCTTGTTTATTTTGTTAATTATTGTAGGTGCGGGCAGCTACTCTAAATGCTAAGCTCTAGTACCGGGGACAGGACCAGCTAGCAAAAGGACGAATTTCTTGCCTCTTTTCATTAAAAAAACACAAGAACCGCCTCCTTGCTTCATAAATGGAACAGCTTCTTCTTCTGTCCACTCAGACATGAGACCATCATTTTTCTAAAAAAAACCTGTCATTTGTCGACTTCGACAAATGACAGGTACCACAACATGTTTAGACCCCCGAGAATAAAATTGAAAAGTTCCTGCCGCACTTGGTTGATTAAGAACAGCCATGTTTGTGTACTTACCTAGATTAACTTGTCGATAATTGTCCTAATATACTCCTTTATTGCCTTTTCAAAAGGATCTTATATACTTAATATACCAAAACATACGGCATGATTTCATCGTTAAATGTAATATTTAAGTACCGTTTTCTAAACCAGCGTTTCAACTGTGACAATCACATAAAAAAGACCATTCACCTCTTTAGCAAAATGGTCTTTCGTTTAACTAAATTTTTATATAGATTGTATGGCGTCATTTACAGCCTTCGTTCCTCCCAATACCTGGAATTCCTTTCCAATCGTTATGTCATTTTCTAAGCTAGCAACAATTACACTTGCTACGTCTTCTCTAGGTATCTCACCTATTTCTAGATCGAAGCCCGCTTGGATCAGATTCGTTCCTTCATCATTTGTGAGCGCGCCTGGATGGATGATTGTATAATCTAAATCCGTTCCTCTCAACCATTCATCGGCATAATACTTTGCTACCACATATGGTGCAAACGAAGGAGATGCTGCGAGGATTGCTTCACGCCTCGTGTCAAACGAACTTATCATGATAAACCGCTTCACACCAGCAACTTTGGCCGCCTCGATTGTTTTCACAGCACCATCCAAATCTACCATTATCGTTTTATCTTTCCCTGTGTGCGGCCCAGAGCCTGCGGTAAATACAATTGCATCGACTCCTTCAGCTGCCTTTGCAATGGATTCAATATCTCCTTCAAGATCAACCACTACAGTTTCCGCACCTAAGTTTTCAAAAAAAGAAGCTTGTTCTTGATTCCGAATCATTGCCCTCGCTTCCAGACGATCACTATCCTGAATAAACGACACAAGATGTTTTCCAATTTGACCATTTGCCCCAACAATAAGAACTTTCAAATTATCCATCCTTTCTATTTAAATGCATAAGATCCTATAGTCTTATGAATCTCATTTTACTTTCATGATAAAAGGATAGAAACGGAAATGCAAACACTATGTCCATATGAGAGAGGTTTCTTGACCCTTTTCCCAAAAAGTGTGACACTGTTTGGCCCTAATGTCCATTTACTTTTCGTATCTACTAATCTTTAATTATCACGTCTGAACTTGATTCGCAAAAATTGTTTTTTACCTTGATACATGTTTCAAAATATTAACTGGACACGGAACCTGCCCACGTGTCCATCTTATCCCATTATAATCTCACGAATATCCTCTTCTGTTAATACAGCTGATGCTTGTTCTTCTGAATCCACAATCTCTGCAATGAGATCTCTCTTTTTTTCTTGGAGCTCATTTATCTTTTCTTCAATGGTGCCACGGGCAACTAGCTTTATCACTTTCACACTTTTTTTCTGTCCCATTCTGTGAGCTCGGTCTGCAGCTTGCTCCTCGACCGCCGGATTCCACCAGAGATCATATAAGATGACCGTATCTGCACCTGTTAGATTCAGTCCTGTTCCTCCTGCTTTTAAGGAAATAAGAAACAACTCTCTCTCACCATCATTAAATCGGTTGCAGAGATCCAATCGTTCCTCTGAAGGAGTTTGTCCATCAAGATAGAAATAGGTTTGACCTCTCATTGTAAGCTCTGTCCCTATCAGCTCAAGCATTTTCGTGAATTGGGAGAATATCAGCACTCTTCTTCCAGAAAGTCTTGATTCCTCAACGATTTGTAGAAGCTGTTCAAATTTTGCTGAGCTTCCCTTATAGTCATCTACAAACAGGGCAGGGTGACAACAAATTTGTCGCAACCGGGTCAATCCTGCTAATATTTTGATCCGGTTCTTTCTTAGTGTATCCTTATCAAGATGCTTTAATGTCTCGTGTCGTAACTTTGCTAAATAGGCCATATAGAGCTTTTTCTGTTCCGGTAGCAACTCTGCTGATACAAGTGACTCGACTTTCTCAGGCAACTCAAAAAGCACATCCTCTTTTATTCTACGAAGTAAAAATGGGCGAACTCTCAGAGCAATTTTTTTCCTGGATAGTTGGCTGTATTCCTTTAATCCTTGGAATAGTTGCGGAAAAACGACATGATAAATCGACCAAAGTTCTTCAAGTGAATTTTCCACCGGTGTTCCTGTAAGCCCGAAACGATGGTCTGCCTTGATCCTTTTAACAACTCGAGCTGTTTGGGTCACTGGGTTTTTAAACGCCTGAGCCTCATCAAAGAAGACAGTATGAAACGTTTGCTTCTCATACCATTTAATATCACGACGAAGTAAAGGATAGGACGTAATCATTACATCTAATTCTTTCGTATTTTTTAGTATTCGTTCTCTATCCAATTTATTTCCATCTACTACTACGACTTGAAGTTCAGGAGCAAATTTCATGATTTCATGTAACCAGTTATACGTCAAAGAGGACAGGCAAACAATAAGGACCGGCTCACTTCTTTTTCGAATCCGTGAAAGCTCAGAAACAATGAATGTAATGCTTTGTAACGTTTTACCTAGACCCATATCATCGGCTAGAACGCCACCAAAACCATAACTCGCAAGTGTCTTCATCCATTGATATCCGCGCTTTTGATAGTCCCGTAATACAGACTCTAAGTTATGTGGCACCTCAAATTCCAGATTTCCCGGGTTAAGTAGATGATCAAGAAATTGACGAAACGATTCGTCTGCCCGAAAGACTTGGCTATCATCAATAGAATCAAGAAATTTTAGCCCTTGAATCATAGGCATATTAAGACTCTCTTCAAAGTCTTGATCCTGAAGCGGAACAGTATTCAAAAAACGATGAATTTCTTCCATCTCCTTCGTCTCAAGAGATAGAAGTGACCCATTTTGAAGACGGTAATATTTTCGCTTCTCTTCTAGTGCTGCTAAAATTTCCTTAATTTGTTTGTCGGCGATCCCATCCATTTCAAACTTAAATACCAGCCAATTTATTCTTTCTTTTTCATTGACCTTAACTCTAATTCTTGGATGGGGATTCTTTTTCAAGATGCGATTTCGGACAGCCGTTGTTGCATAGATTTGGACGATTGCTTGAAGCTTTGGAACGACATGGTATAAAAATTCATACTCAAGTGCTTCATTTTGCATAAAGTAACCGCCATCTGTTTTAGAAAAACCGCTTTCCTCCATGAGTTGAAGGATTTCCTCTTCTCTTTCCAAATCCCTTAAAATCATTGGTCCTTTTGGAATGTCTCTGCTTTCCAATGGTTGAAAAATAACATTTTCATATTGAAACTCTAGTCCTACGAGCAATCGGTTTCTCAAACGATCCAAGTATAGCTTGGCAATAAGCGGTGTTTTCAACATCTCCTGAGATAATGCTTTCGACAATTGGACCTTACCCACTTTTTTCAGGCCTGGTACGATTTTTTTCAGAAAAAAATTGATTTGTTCATGTGGAATTGGAATGTGATTCTTACTCGGAGACGCTAACATTTGCTTTAATTCGTATAATCGTTCACAATCCTGTCCTTCTAGCTGAAAGACTTTCCCGTCACACAGCACAGCGCTATAGAAGTTTAAAACGACCATTCGTTCAAAGCCTTTGATTGTCAATTGATAATCAGCGCCCTCGGTTTCTTCGAATGTAAACTGTATAGGAGGTGTTCCATCCACCATTTTGAATCTCTCAAAAGTACGACCATTATGCAAAAGCGAAACGAATGGAGCTTTTGTGAGTATTGGGACGAGATCCTCCCATGAGGAAGGTGGAAGTAGTAATATCTGATTCGTAACGGTATCGTCAGAAGCGTAAGGCTTGGCTTCTAGAAAGGCATTCTCATCACAAATGACACCAATAAGTTGTTGAATAACTGCATCTGTTTCAATTGAAAAGCAATGAATGCTTGGATCATAAGTAAATGCAGGGGATACCGCACTTGGTTTCCCTTGTTTTACAGCTTGTAGAAAGTCTCGTATGTTTTGTACTTTTGTACTCCCGATCTTTACTTCCATTCCAAGTAAGTGCTGATCCCTTCCGATCAAGACTGGAAGACTTGTAAACCTGACAGGAAGAACTTCTCTTTTTTCAAAATAAAGTTGTTGTCCAGTTGTTCGTGTAGGTCCGTCTTTAAATAGTGACATGAAGTCTTCTGTTAGCTCACCATAATTAGATGGTTCAACTTGTCCACTTGAAAGTGATTCCCCTTGCCGTTGTAGTCCATAAATGGCTAATAAAACGGCCGCAATATGTTGACAGCTTTTTTGAAAATTAGCTAATGTCGGACAGCTGCATTGCATCTGAATGTCCCCAGTTTCCCCTTTTGAAATTGTGACATGAAAATCATCCTTACCACTAACGGTGGCTTCACAGAAATCAGGGCTATACTGATTAAATGTCACTTTATTAGAGCGATAAAAAGAATCCCCTCTTTTATAGGAGACAGTACCGCAAATTTCTTTAATCATTTTGTGATTTATTTTTATCTCCATGTACTTCCGCTCTTCCCTTTTTATTTATTGAGACCAAACTCCTCGTATTTATTTCTTTCAATTTTTAAAGGTCCTGTCCCCCACTGCTTTAACGGAAGCCACTGATAATGTCCATCGAGAAAGCGGCAATTTTGCTTAAAAGGGGACAGGAACCAAAAATGGGTGATAAAAAGGAATTTTGTTATTTTATTTTTACGTCTTAACAATCCCCACAACATTACTTTTCGGAACGGTTGGATCATGCTTGACGATAAAAGCTTTTGAAAAACGACTATGGTATTTTGATTCATGCGATTTTGGTGTTAAAATAATTAACTTTCGTTGCAACTGTTGCACATATAAATCAAAAACCTTTACTTTTCTGTTTTCATCTAACGCACTATCAAACTCATCGAGGACAATAAAGCCTGGTGTGGTTTGTAAATTTTGAAGGAGAGCTAAGGCAAATAGAAGAGAACTAAGTGACTCTTCTCCACCTGAGACACCCTTCCCAACCTTCCCACC
The DNA here is from genome assembly GCF_037027555.1 of Halalkalibacter kiskunsagensis. Taxonomy (NCBI): domain Bacteria; kingdom Bacillati; phylum Bacillota; class Bacilli; order Caryophanales; family Bacillaceae; genus Halalkalibacter; species Halalkalibacter kiskunsagensis. The sequence goes on from NZ_JAXBLX010000003.1 coordinate 8,515, forward strand.
GCGGGCTTTCACACTGACATCCTCTAATGCTCCCTTATGCCCTTCTTTTCTTGCTTTAATATATAAATTAAAATGTGTCCGTTTTCTTCGGTCTTCATAAGATTCCCAACTAATGTCACCTTCAAATTGAAACTCGTTCATGTATGTTTTAAAGCGTTGTTGGATTTCTAGAACGCGCATGTTTATCGTTATCTCTAAGTTATTTCTTAGCTCTTCTGCTCGCTCTGTATCTTGCTCCAGTAATACTTTCGTACGTTTATATTCACTGTCTAATCGATCATATTCATTTTTTATTGTTTGATAGTTCGCCTCTGCCTCAGGATCTATTCCGTCTTCATGTCGTGCATTATTAAAATTAGCTTTTCCTAAATCGCTATTATGCAGCAATCGCGAAATCGTTAATAGCTTTCCCCTATCCAATTCACTTGAGCATTCATTATAAATCTCAAAGACCAAACCTTTCATTTCATTCAGCTCTTTAATACATAGGACGATTTGTTCTTTTTTCACATCTAAATCTTCTTGCTTAGTTTGAAGCTGTTTTTCATTCGTTCTTATTCTACCTATTTCAGAATCAATTTGATCCTGGATCGTGCCTCCTTTCCGCTCCGTACGCCTAATCTTCTTCTCTAAATATTCCTGCTGCTCATCCAGATCTTTATTTAATTGCTTCTGGCGGTCTAAATCCTTAGTATCGTTTTCATTCTTTTTCTTTAGACTATGAAGCGCTTCATACTTATCTGACATTTGACCTAATTCGTTATAAAATTGTTTTTCATCGTTTAATTCTTTTTGGAGATTTTCTTGCTTCACTTGCTTACGCATTAAAGCATCTCTTTCAGCTTCCAATAATTTCTGCTCCGACTCCAACTCATCTTTTTTGTTCGTCTCTTCTTCTAATTTTTGTGTTCGTTGTCGTCGTTCTTCTTCCAAGGTCATAAAAGCTTCCGATTCCTTTACTCGATGAATGATACTATTCAATTCCTGATGAATTTTTGTAGTATGTTCTATGCTTTCATTTAGATTCTCTCTTGCTTTTTTATCTGATTCAATCTGTTGCATAACCGCTTGTTTCCTTGCCATCAAAGCTTTTGCACTTAGGATGAATCGATCTTTTTCTTGCGGCCCTCTATAACCAAACGAATCAACTAAGCTTCCATTCTCCATTCTCACTTTCCCTTGAGTAAATAGCTGTTCGATCCACCATAATGCTTTCATTGCTTGAGGTTCTTTTGCGCCAATTCCACTCTTCATTTTTAAATGGAGGTGGGGTAAGCGAGTTACAGACCGGTTAGGAACTAGCTTCATTAAAGGGACATGATATAAATCATTGGGTGGATTCAGGCTCTTTCCTTCAAAAAAGATCGTATATTTCATCGCATCAAACATGTGTTCATCTTTCAGTCTTGCCTCTTCATCTAGCTCCACTAGTTCACGGAGCGGATAAGCTTCGATTCTCTTTTCTTTAAAGAACTGTAAGGACTCTATCTGTCTTTCTGATAAATCACGGTTTTGATCTAGCAATTCTCGTTCCCTCGTTAACTCAACTAGCCTTCTTTCTATATCGATTTTCTTATTTCGAAAAGTCGTCAAATCATTTTCTAACCTATCAATATCAACCTGCACAACGTGACTACTCTTATATCTTGCCAATCTTTCCTTATGAAGAACAGCTGCTTCGTTATCACCTTTAATCACCTGTTCAAGTGTTGCCATCTGTTCTACGATTAAACGCCAGTGACGATCCATTTCACTTAGCCTATCCTGCACTTTCTTAAACCTCTCGTTTGTTTCTTTTTGGGAGATAGTCAGAGTGTCTAATTCATCGCGAACTTCTGGTTCTGTTCTCCTAATAAATTGCTTTCTTTCGAGAATGGACTTTAGTTCTTGCTCTAACTCATTTATTTTTAACTCATTTTCTGAGATTTTCTGAGATAATTCATTTTCTTTTGTCTCTTCTTTTTCTATCTGTTGAAGGAGCCATTCATTATCGGCCTTTAGTTGTTTAATTTCAGTTTCTATTAGCTCCTGTTGCTCTTTTTTAGCAGCCACCCTTTCTTTTTCCTCTTCAATCTCTTCTCTTATTTGCTCAATTATATCTTCCAGCTGGTCTTTTTCGTTCTTATAATGAACTTCTAGTTGCAATAGAGATCCAATATAAAGCTTAGCACCAGATTCTAACCGGTTTTTATTAGCTAAAAAGCGATCTAGAGCATTTTTTGACAAGGAGAGCAATTGTTTTTTGTGCTTCACATTAATCTCTGCTGACCCTAGTGTTTCCTTCGTATCCTTTAACTTCTCCATGCTTTCTTCCCAATTTCGCTGTACCTGATCAATTCCGTGCATTTCGCTAAAAATACGGAAACGTTCTTCTGGGCTCATCACTGCAAATTGATTTACTTCCTGCTGGTACCAAATTAAATAAAATAAGTCAGGGTCAATTTTATATTTTTGTCCAAGTGCCTTTCTGTAAGCAGTAAAATTATTAAACCTATCCCCTGAGGTGAATTTAATCGGCGTTTCCCACTCATCAATTTCCTCTCCTGAAAAAATGAAGAACTCTTTCTTAATGGGTTGACCTGGCTCTTGGGCAATATGCAAAGAAAATTCAACATAGGAAGGTGCATCAATCTTCATTGCTCCTTCATTTTTAAAAAGGAGGGATATCTTCCCTTTCCACGTCTGTTCTTGTGGTAGATTTCGAGACTTCAACCCTTCAATGTCCACTTTCGATGAATACAAGACAGCCCCCATGCAGAAGGTGATCGTTGACTTCCCAGCCCCATTAGGTCCTGTAATCATTACATGACTGTCTTTACCGGACAAGTTTAGTTGTGTTGGTTCGTAATCCCGGATGCCTGAAAAGGTTAATCGCCACGGTATCATTCAGATTCCCCTTTCTGATAAAGGTTATATCGTTTAAAGAACTTTAAAACCTCGTCCTTATTTAATTGATTTGATTGACTAAATTCCGTTGATCTTCGTAAAAACGAATCCGAAAACAGGTGTACACCAATCGCAGTTAATACATAGGCTTTTTCATGAGAGGAGGTTTCGAAGTCTTCGATAGCACCAATTTTCTTCAAGGGATCAAGATTCACTAAAATACGTTGATTTGCCTTCGTAGACTCGTGCCCAAAAGCATTTAAAAGTTGATCAAATAAAGTAAACTCATGCTGCAAGACTTCTTGCTGATAAAACATATAGAAAAGAATAACTAAGCTCTCTTTTGTTAACGTGTTTCGCGCCGCCCTAGCTGGCACTCGCATTAACACAATGACTTGATCTCGGCGTTCATCATAGATCACTTTGAAATACCGGCTCACAGCTTGATTTACTCTTGTAATAAAGGAATAAAATTCTTTGTCGTCACCTTGAATTTCTAGTTGCTTTTCCACTTCTTTTCTAGATAAGCCAAAATTTCCACCTCGGATAGAAGCAGAAGAAGAAAACAGTATATTCATGAATGCTAGTTCTTCCCTCTCTGATAATACACCTTTTAACGATTGCATCACATTGAGCGGATTAACATTCGTCTCGCCATTTCCCTCACGAACAGACCTTTCATCATTCTGTTTTTTTTCTGTTTTTTCGTTTACTGACGACTTTGGATCTGTCTGCATCATTCATCCACTCCCAATTTCTATCATATAATGGGGATTTTGTTCCCTGCTCCCCTTTGGTGATCGCTACTTTCTTATTCCCGACTAATGCAGAAATGGCCGTCATCGCATTAATAGCATCACTCCACTTTGTTGAGGTGGCTTCAATCACCACTTGCTCCATTGGTGCCTCTTCTTGTTCCTCAATGTACTTTTCGATTTTTTCTGTCTCTATCATTTCCTTCATCATTAACCAATTTGCATTATTCAATAATTCTTCCACATCATCTTCAGATATTTCCTCTGATGAGTAAACTACTTCCTCCTCTACCTCTTCCATCGGAGCTTCAATCGGTTCATACGTTTCGAGATAATGTATCCCTTCGTCAATGGCTATTGGAGATAGTGGCGCAGCGAATTTCACAGGAATCCATAACCCGTCAATGGCTTCATCTTCATATTGATTTTGTTCCATAAAACTAAGGAGGTGATGCGCATTGGGAACGTCAGAATGTAAAGGAGGTGCAAACATTTTCGTAATAAAATCCCTCACTTTTTCAGGTTGAATATTTGAGGATAGAGGTGTTTCTTGCATATGTGTAAATTTCAGAAACTTATTTATCATCCCTAAACTTAAGTTGGTTCCTTCTGCTAGTACCGCTGTCCCCTTCTGCATAAGATTCGTTAATACTAGACTTTCCTCCACTGTTTGGAATTGGCGAAAACGGTCTTTCAGTTTCACATCTAAATCTTCCATCAGTCCATGGATCAACTCAAGTTGTGGCAAAGCATTCCGATCAGCTAACATTTCAAGTTCTCGTTCTTTCATTAATTGAATAGCATTTTCCACGTTTCGAATGATACTTGCAATTTTATTCCCACCTGATATTCCTTTGTCGTCATAGGCTTCACTCAGCTCTGCATCTCTTCTTGCCTGAAACAGAGACCGGCCAATGTCATCATGCTTATAATAAGCGAGGGAATCATTCGCGAGACGTATTAGCATATCCATCATTCGTTTCCCTAGATCCCTCATTTTAAGTTGTTTAGACTGCTTGGACATCCAATTGTTGTTAATTAAAATTCGAATGACTTGCTCCACTCTCTTTTTTGAAGGTGGATGTTCATCTGTAAACCTATTTTGGTATCGATAAAAAACAGTTTCTTCATTTTCGATAGGGTCATCAAGCCCAAGTGCCTCTTCGTTAATGAGTTGGATAATCCTTAAAAAGCGCAGAATTTCTCCTGGTGACTGAAACGCATCTTGGGAACCTAAGTCTTTTAGAACACCTGCTAACGAAGCAATGTCTCTCATAGACTGAGATACCTCTGGCTCCGATTCATTCGCAGTAAAAATAGAAGTTAATGATTGATCCATTTCAGCCAGTCCTCCTTTCCTCCCAGCACTTGCTCTTGTTCAAGTGATTGTTGTTCCAATAGGACCTCCATATATTTTTCAAATTCATGTATCTCTCTAATAATCATTTTTCTGTGAGTGATCCATTTAAACTCCATATTAGGGGCGGTTGAACATGCTTGATACAGCTCCTTGGTGATTTGCAGTCCGTCCTTATCATAGTCACACCAAATAATCACCTGTTTAAGAGAACTGTTCGTCAGTAACTGTTGGATACATCGCCGGTGAGAGTTGCGTAAATGCCCATCCACACAAATGACTAGCGTGTTCGTTGCCTTGAGAAACCCCTTTTCAGAAGCTACCCTCGTTAAGATTCCTCTATTTTCTACAAGCCATAATGTGGTTGCACTAGTTTGATAGTTATCTTCTACAATCGATAAGTCTGTTAAGCTATGCACTGGACCGTAAGAATACGAAGAGAAAACACCTCTCACGTCTCCTGAAAAATAAAGTGGTGTTATTTTTCCGAGACTAGTTAGACCGAGATTCACTACTGGACATTCAGCCCATTCTTCCAACTGTCCAATAAACTCTTCTTTGTTCGTATCAAAGACTTTTGAACCACCAATTTCTTTATAATAACTTGCCCCCACTTCTTTCCAATCAAAATTATCCTTTTGCTTAGAGAGTTGTAGCGTAGCCGTAGTAAAATGGAGAAACTTCAACCGCTTTTTAAAATCCCATTTATTTGGAAAAACATGTGTTAGTTTCAATGCATCTATGTCCTCATGTATCAGTGAAACTATTGACTCTTCTAATAAATGAATAGCTTCCTTACGTTTAGTAACCTGAGTAGCAATCTTCGTTTGTAAAATCTTATTCGCTTTTTCATTCCATAGGTGAAGTTCTTCCACACTAGCACTTCTATCTTGATTCGAAATATCTTCCAAATAAGCAAATAGTTTATAACCCATTCGATAGTCACTAGATTGAATCGTTTTTTCATCCTTTTGAAAACGTACTTCTTTCATAATCCACCCTAGATCAAGCCATTGAAGAGTTGTTTTATCATACTCATTTAGTTGTATCTTCTTTTTGGGTGTTAATTTCATTTTTTCAAGAATTGGATCGATCGAATCACAATTAGATGTATTACTATTTGGAGAGAACATTAATTCTCCAATTTTCCTGTACGTTCTCGCTGTTTTCTTTACAATTCCTACTTCCACAAAAGGAGACGCTTCCTTCGTCGTACTATTAAAATGTAATTCTTCCCCTTTTTTAAGAACATGTCGTTCAATAAAGTTAATAATTGATTGATCGATCATTTCCGTGCCTCCAATTTGTTGCTATCTATCATTTTTCGACAAAGTGCTATATTTCTATTTTATCGCTTTTTCCGAAGCAATGAAACGAAACTATATGATAATCAAAGACCACTTTCTCCCAATTATAGGCACAAGGGTACATGTCCCTCGTTCCACTAGCACTTTAAAATATTGGAAATCGGGAACCTTTTCTTTGTCTTTAAAAAACAACTACTAGTATCTCTTCCGGTAAATCCGAACCCAATCTTTATCTCATTCTCTCGCTTGTAACCTCTATGTAAACATATTGTAATACTATTCTTTTTTATGAACTCATAGGGATAGAATTATGTAAGTTACTATTCGATCTTTACTAGGAGGAAAACAATATGAACAAGCTAATTTTCGTACTAACTCTACTAGCAGCTCTATGTTTTGTGACACCTACTTTTGCTTATACCGTTCAAAAAGGGGACACCATGATGGAAATCGCACAAGACAATGGATTGACATTAAGCGAATTATCGAAAGCTAATCCACAAATTACAAATCTTGATCTTATTTATGTCGGTCAGCATATTAATATTAATTTACATAAAAAGAACCCCTCTCCTGAACCAAAAAGTGAAAAAAGCACCTCTATCAATGAATCTGTTTCAGAAAAAGAACTAGATCTCCTTGCTAGAATTGTAAGAGCCGAAGCTCAATCAGAACCTTTTGAAGGAAAAGTTGCAGTAGCTGATGTTGTCTTAAATAGAGTAGAAAGCCCTCAATTTCCTGATACGATAAAAGAAGTCATTTATGAGCCTGGACAATTTCAACCTGTTGCCAATGGTCAAATCAATAAACCAGCTGATGAGGAGTCAATCGAAGCAGTTGATGCGGTTTTATCAGACATGAGAAATATAACGGAAGAGTCATTATTCTTTTACAACCCAGACATAGCAACAAATCGTTGGCTAGATTCTAGAGAAACAGCCGTTGTTATTGGACAACATGTATTTAAAAATTAATTCTGCTATAAAAGTAGATTCAAGGAACATATAGGACTCTAAAATAAAAACCGGTCCATAACAAAAGTAAGATACTGATACTCCACTCTCTACAAATTAGGATAAAAAGGTCCTGCTCCCGCTCTACTAAACGGGTACAGGACCAGCCTACTCTTAAAACAGTCTTTTCCAACCTGCATCTTATTAATCTATGACAGATCCTTCACCCACAGAGCAATGTCGATCAATTTGTGTGCCTTCATCAAAGCCATTTCCTAGATTAATGCTTTAAATCGCTCGATAATTACCATTATTATATAAGATAGAATCTATTAGATTGTATGATTGGTATCATTTCATATAGCGGTATTCCATCAGACTATTCAAAATAGAGACTTCTTGCAGAATTTCCTCTCCAACATTCGTTTCTAGAACCTTTTTTCTTTCTAGTTCTTTATCCACCAATCTTTTTACTGATAAAACATCAGTTCCATTTAGTAGAACATCTTCTTTTGAATTAAAATGTGTATGGGCGACAAGCTGCATACCAAAGGAATTATATAATAAAGTATATCCAGCAATCCCTGTTGTTGATTGATAAGCCTTGGAAAAGCCTCCATCAATGACAATCATCTTTCCATTTGCCTTAATTGGATTTTCACCCTCAATTTCTTTAACGGGTGTATGGCCATTAATGATATGACCTTGATCAGGATTAAGATCAAATTCTGTTAGGATTTTGCGGCAGGTTTCCTCATTTTCACGTAAATGGTAGTATGGATTCTTTCTCTCTTTATGGGTTTTTTTATCCTTAATGAAATACCTTTCAAAGGTCGTCATTTCTCTTTTCCCAAAGAGTGATGAATATTCTCCTGACCATAAATACCAGACCATATCTTTCGCAAGATCATCTGTCTCTTCAGGATGTGCAAAAGCATGTCGTAAATAACGTTCAAACGTATCAAGTAAATCACGACCGGCATAGGTTTTATTTTCAATGACCATTTTTTCCATATTTCCTTCTTCATCTAAAGGAATACATCCGTGTATTAATAAGTTTCCGTTATACTTTAAATAGAGACTGCCTTTTTTCATAAGAAAATTCATGTGTCTAGCCAGCTTTTCCGAATGCTGGACAGAAAATAACAGTTTGTCCATCACTTGTGCTTCTTCCTCCAACAGTTGATCGGGTTGTTCCTGATTAACCGTTGCAAAGCAAGTATTTTCTAGTGGATATGTTTCCCCATGAATCGTTATTTCATTTCTGTCATAATCAATTTTCTCAAGCAAAAGCCTTTCTGACATCTTAAAGTACGGGCGTCTCTTTATAATTGGGCTTTCAAGTTTGAACTGAATCATGGCAATGGCTTGATGAATTTTCGTAATTTGTAATTGTTCTTCCTCAGATACTTTTTCATCTGAATGTCTTTTTGGTCTAAAGACTGGATTGTCGTCATAGTATTTTTCCGCAAGATTAAGAAGTGGCCTTAGATTGATTCCATACACATCTTCAATAATATCCAAATTATCGTACCGAGCGCAGATTCGAATAATGTTAGCGAGACAAACCTTGGATCCAGCAAAGGCCCCTAACCATAGGACATCATGATTCCCCCACTGAATGTCAACAGAATGATAATTGATAAGAGTATCCATAATTTTGTCGGGTTCTGGTCCGCGATCATAAATATCTCCCACTACATGAAGATGGTCTACAACCAACTGCTGAGTGGTATAAGCAAGACCTATAATGAGCTTATCAGCTTGACCTAAGGAAATAATTTGCTGGACAATTTTTGTGTAATAAGGTTCCTTATTTGTAAATTCATCCGTTTTGTATAGAAGTTCTTCTATAATATAAACAAACTGATCAGGCAATGCTTTCCGTAATTTCGAGCGCGTATATTTAGAAGAGGCATAAGAAACAAGATTAATCATACGCTCAATGATTACTGTGTACCATTGATGTAATTCTCTTTCATTGTCAAAATCATTCTTAATTAACTTTATTTTTTCTTCAGGATAATAAACTAATGTTGCAAATTCTTTAATCTCTTTTTCAGTTAATAACTTTTTATAAAGATCTTCTATTTTCCCTTTTACATTCCCCGAACCATTTCTTAACACATGCTGAAAGGCTTGATACTCCCCGTGTAAATCACTAACAAAATGTTCTGTTCCCTTTGGTAGATTAAGGATGGCTTCCAGATTAATAATTTCAGTGACCACTTTTTCTTCACAATCATATTTTTGGGCCAACAAATCTAAATATTTTGAGTTCACTATTATGTATCCCCTTCCAAAATTCATCATTGTTTTACATAGAAAAGATTGCGATTACACACTTACACTATAAGAGAAAACTCAAATCGAAATTATAACGGTAATTTATATTTTCATTGTTTTTGTTATATTTAAATATACCAATTCGATCAGATTCTACTATTATATCAAAAAGGGGGGAAAGGGGACAGGTTCACTGTCCCACCGCCTCAATCCGACGAAAACAAAGGGACGGTTCTTGCTTCTTTCCCATAATTGCTTCAGACTCCATGCTCATCACACAAGGGGATCGCCTAACCACTTCTCCTGTAACCGGCAACAAGTCCAAATTCAAGGTCTGTTGATAAGCATAGTTGTATTACGTTTGTGTTTGAGCAGGTTAATAGCAACAAGCGCACTATTATTCAGAAATATACGGAACTTACGGAAGAAGAAATTCAATTTTTTCGTTTTCATCCAGACACGCCTAAGGAACTACGAATTCGCTTTATATAGAATTTAGTAGAATTTAATGCTATGTAGGATTTAAAGAAATGGTTCCATTCCGTATTTCTCTAATGCTTCATAAAAACAGTGCCAGACCCCCAGGTGCTTTAAAGCACTGGGATCTGGCACCTATCTTACTCAATTCATTCATCTCTTGCATTCGACAAATCCGCCTCAATCCTGCTCATAAACTCCTCTGCAGCGCTGTATCCTTGCTGCCTTAAATACCAGTTATTTGCCGCAGCTTCAATTAGTCCTGCTACGTCACGTCCAGGCTGAAGTTGAATTTCAATGGATGGAACCTTTACTCCCATATATTCTGTAAAAGCAGCATCATGTTCCAATTCATTATTTAACGAATCTTTTTGCCATTTCATTAAGTGAATATCGAGTGAAATTCTTGTTTCATCTTGGAATACTTTTCGGCCATACATCCGTACTACATTTAATAGTCCAATACTCCGAAGAGCCAAAAACTCCTTTGTGTGTTCATCATGGGTGCCTAGAAGTGTTCGTGGACTAAGCTTCTTTAATACGACGACATCATCAGCCACAAGACGATGTCCCCGGCCAATTAATGTGTGTGCAATTTCACTTTTCCCTACTCCGGAATGACCACGAAGTAAAATCCCAACTCCAAACACATTTACACAAACTCCATGTATAGAAATTTGCGGTGCCAAATTTTTCAGCAAGTAGGCATCCAACATAATAATAAATTCAGATGTTGTTTCTACTGTGTTTGTTACTAATAAAGGGATGCCTTCTTCTTTACAATAATGCGTTAAATATGTAAGTCCTTCTTCACCAGCCGTAACGATAAAACATGGTGGGTGATAATGAACAATATTGCCAATCCTGATTCTTCGTTCCTCATGGCTTAGCTTATGCAAATAGTTAATTTCTTTTCTTCCTAATATTTGAACTCGTTCCGTCGGAAAAAAATCAAAATGGCCAACGAACTCCAAACCGGGACGATGCGCATGTGATTGGGTTATATTTTTTTGTAACTGATCCTCACCAGTCAATACTTTCAATGAAAATTTCTCTACCAAGTCTGCAACAGTTAATTTTTTCACTTTCTGTTCACCGCCATCATTGCCTATTAATTTTTTTTCATCTTTATTCATTATAGCACAAGGGACAGGTCCCTCGTCCCAGTCTGTCCTCTGTCCGTTAATCTATTGGATTAAGTTCCTGCCCCTGCACTATAACATATTAGAAGTTAGGAACCATTTCATTATTTTTGAAAAAGAACTTCCAGTATCTCCTCCGGTGAATCCACAAGGCAATCCGGCTGTTGTGACTGCACAAGCTCTTTTGCATCATAACCCCAACTTACCCAGATGATTTTGACTCCAGTTGTCTTGCACGCCAAAATGTCGCGTTGCTCATCACCCACATATATAACTTCCGATGCCCCTAGATGATTTTCCTTAAGAAATTTACGAATCAATTGATCTTTGCCAAATATTAGATTTGAACTCAAAATCTCTGATATATTTCGAACATAATTTCGTCGTAATACCTCTTTAATCACATCCTCAGAATTAGAGGAAATAATCGCAAGTTTGTGACCTTCTCTCTCCAATGTATCCAGCATTTCTTTTATTCCAGGATACAAGTTGATCTCCTTTGCATATTTTCGATAGAAACGATAGAAGTCTGGAATGATGAGTGGCGTTTTAAAGATCGGGAAGTTCAAACACTTGATTCTTTCAAGGATCGGTAGCTTTCTAAGTGAGTTCCATTCCTCACGTTTAATCTTTCGATACTGATGTTTGTCCGCTAAGCTGTTCCATGCAGAGATGAAAACATTTCTGGAATCAGCTAGCGTTCCATCAAAATCGAAAATAATATATTTAAGCATCATTGTCTCCTATTCTCTCCACAGTAATGAATACGCTAGATATAGATTCATACATACATTAGTCACATTTCTCCCATGCGTCTACAAAATCAATGCTCTATTTGTGAACTTGACCAATATAGCCATTTAATCCACCTATAGCCCGTTATTTAAAAGTTGGTTATCTGATAGCTAATGTATACTATTACCCCAAGCTCTAAAATGTACTCAATTAGCTGGAAATAAGCGAAATTAACGTAGTGGGAGACAGGCACCCGTATGTGCAACCGAACTTGTGACCTTTGTAAAAGCTATTAAACTGACCGCTTTCAATACAAAAAACGCCGGATTAAAACGACGTTTCATCAGTATTATTACGGGACTTTATCGCTTTTGTTTATCCATGAAAAGCGAAGACAGCACCTGAAAGAGAAGAACTGGGGGGCGTGGCTTGAGGGGTAGAAACCGTTTCGAGCCTCTCGACAGGTACCTAGTACCTACAAATATTGTTTAGTAGAATCTCGAATAATTAATTCTGGATCAATGACGCTGGATGCACCTGTATCCCTTGCTTTTTTGTGTGAGCTCGTTACTACTTTGATTATATCTAATATCATCTTTGCAGCACTTTCACCCATCTTGCTCTTGGGATGTTGAATTGTCGTCAATTTAACTTCCGTGACATTGGCCATAAAAGAATCGTCAAATCCAACAATCGAAATATCTTCAGGAACTTGAAGATTTTTTTCTCGAATAACATCAAGTAGTCTAATTGCTAGTTCATCATTATAACAGACAATAGCAGTTGGTACGTCACCATCTATGGTTAACTTGTCCCGCAAAATTTCAACAGGTTTCGTCGCTTTCTCTTCGGAACAATAGGTTACAATATTATTAGGGTCAAAGGTTATACCATGCTCACGGTGTGCTTTAAGAAATCCCTTCATCCGTTTATTACCTTGTATATCATCCGTTTTAAAGAAACCGATAATATTGGTATGTCCCAATTCAATGAGATGCTCTGTTTGAACATACCCACCCTTTTCATCATCCATCGTGATGCTAAGGGGATCTAATTCATCATAAAAAGCATTGATCATAATATAGGGGATATTTTGTCTTTCCAGATTTAAATAATAATTAATATTTGGATTAAATAATGCACTTTTCGTTGGTTCGATAATAACCCCATCAAAACGCTGTGTTAAGATTTTTTTTAGAGCCCTTTGCTCGCTGTCGTGATTATTATTCGTACTAAACAAACTAACATGATACCCGTACTGACTTAAATAGGATTCTGCTCCTCTGATGATGGAAGGAAAAATATAATCGGAAATGGACGTCGTAATAATTGCTATATTCTTTTGATTACTTACATTCGTACTTACTTCATCTATAGACCGATCTACACAAAACGTACCCGCACCTTGCTCTCGATATAACCATCCTTGTGTTACGAGCTCTCCAATGGCAACGCGAACTGTATGTCGACTGACTTCAAATTGTTTCATCAATTCACTTTCTGAATAAATCTTTTGATGAGGTCGGAAGGTGCCGTCAAGTATTTTAGACATAATCGCTTGTTTTACGATATTGTATTTTGTTTCGATTTTCATTCACCTCCATGACACGCTGCAGTTCGCTCCACTTATTACTTAATAAATTGACCCCATGTACTTAGGGATAAGCATAAAAAGGAAGCAGAGATTTATTTCTTTTAAACCTCTGCTCCGTTGATACTATCTTCTCCAAATTGCTTCATTCCACTTTAATTCATTGCGGAATTGTCTCACTTTCGTATCCTCATCGATGACAACCACTTCTATTTTTGCCATATCAGCAAAGTCGTATAATTGTTCTGTCGTTACATCAAAAGAGAATACCGTGTGGTGTGCACCACCAGCATAGATCCAAGCTTCAGTAGCTTCACTTAATGTAGGTTGTGGTTTCCATAATACTTTAGCTACTGGTAATTTTGGTGTCTCAATGGTTGGTTGTTCAGCTTTCACTTCATTGATTACAAGACGGTATCTACCACCTAGTTCAATAAGTGAAGCATTAACTGCATCGCCGCCTCTACCATCAAATACTAGACGTGCTGGATCCTCTTTCCCACCGATCCCTAGAGGGTTAACAACAATTTTAGGTTTAGTAGCTGATACTGTCGGACAAATTTCAAGCATGTGTGAACCAAGAACCATTTCATTACCAGGCTCTAAGTGGTACGTATAATCTTCCATGAAAGAAGTTCCTTTATTACCAGAAATAATTTTCATTAGGCGTAGCAATGCTGCTGTTCTCCAGTCACCTTCACCAGCAAACCCGTATCCCTCTGCCATTAGACGTTGTGCTGCTAGTCCTGGAAGTTGCTTCATTCCATGTAAATCTTCAAAGTTTGTCGTGAAGGCGTTGTAATTTCCTTTCGACAAAAATGCTTTTAAACCTAACTCAATACGTCCTTGCTCAAGGATCGAGTCTCTTACTGCGCCTTGGTCACTTGCTTCAGCTGGAAGCTCATATAATTCACTATACTCATTATAAAGTGCATCTAGCTCTTCATCCGTTACTTTGTTCATTTCTTCAACTAAATCACCGATGCCATAATAATCGACGGTCCACCCAAATTTAATTTGTGCTTCCACTTTATCCCCATCAGTTACCGCAACGTTTCTCATGTTATCACCGAACCGAGCCACGCGAATGTTTGGACCTTCTGTAACACCTACAGCTGTTCTCATCCAGCTAGCTAATTTTGTTGTTACATCGTTGTTTTGCCAATGTCCAACAATAACTTTTCTTGAAACATCCATTCGAGTTCCAATAAACCCGTACTCTCTGTCACCGTGAGCTGCTTGGTTCAAGTTCATGAAGTCCATGTCGATTTCGCTCCATGGGATATCACGGTTATATTGGGTATGTAGGTGAAGTAATGGTTTTTGTAGAGCCGTTAGTCCTGCGATCCACATTTTGGCAGGTGAGAATGTGTGCATCCAAGTAATTATCCCCGCACAACTTTCATCTGCATTTGCTTCGATTGCTAATTTTTTAATTTCATCTGCAGTTTTAACAACAGACTTAAATACAATGTTAAAAGGAAGTTCCCCTTCTGTATTTAACCCTCTTACAACTTCCTTTGAGTTGTTAGCCACTTCGCGTAATGGTTCTTCTCCGTATAAGTTTTGACTACCAGTAACAAACCAAAATTCATAAGGTCTTGTTTTTAACATGTGTATTCCTCCAAATTTATTATTTTATAGAGTTAGATTCATTGTTCAAGTACTATTGTTTCATGACATGATTTGGCCACGTTCGAAATAGATCAGCATATTTAGCCATTTAACATCCTCTTATTTTTTCTGTCCATAATATGCATTTGCGCCATGTTTTCTTAAATAGTGTTTATCCAATAACACCTGATCCATCGTTGGGATTTCCGGATTAATTTGATATGTGTGGAAATTCATTTGCGCCACTTCTTCTAAGACAACAGCGTTATGAACGGCTTCACTTGGATCTTTCCCCCAATTGAACGGTGCATGACTATGAACTAGTACACTAGGAATCTGCATAGGGTCAATGTCTTTAAAAGTTTCAACAATGACATTCCCCGTTTCCAATTCATACTCTCCTTGTATCTCTTCTTCTGTCATTTCTCTCGTACAAGGTACGGTACCGTAAAAATAATCTGCTTGCGTTGTTCCTAATGCATGAATGGGTTTACCCGCTTGTGCCCAGCTTGTTGCCCAAGGAGAATGGGTATGAACAATTCCCCCAATGCTAGGAAAATTTTGATAAAGTACTAGATGTGTCGCTGTATCAGATGATGGTTTTAAATCACCTTCCACAATATTCCCCTCTAGATCTAGTACAACTAAATCTTCTACTGTCAACTTCTCATAAGCAACTCCACTTGGCTTGATAACTACTAATCCACTCTCTTTGTCGAAACCGCTTACATTACCCCACGTGAAAGTTACCAAACCATACTTAGGTAAAGCCAAATTTGCCTCTAATACTTGCTTCTTCAAGCTTTCTAACATTAGCTGTTCAGCACTCCCTTCAACCAATCATCATCTTGTACGTATAAATCTTCTTTCATGAGTAAATAATAACGTAATTTGTACGTACAATCAACAGTAATTTTAAAACTAAGTTATATTGTAGTTATCTATCTACAATTTGTAATGTTCGCCAGCGGTAAGTGTATGTGTAGGTGCGGACCAGTAAGTATTCGAAAACAGCAAAAAAACGACAGGAAAAAACTCCCCCCCTGTCGCGCTGTAAATCCCTTCCTATTTATTGATGATTTTCTACTGCTGCTCTTTCAATTGCAAGCCCGTTCTTATAACGTTCCATAAATTGTTCAAAACCTTCTACATCTTTCGGATCTGGAGAAACCGTCTTCACTGCTTGGTCTACAAATACTTTCTCGTTCAAATACGCTTCCAATGTTTCATTTTCCTGTTTGTTCAACATATACGATCCAAGAAGGGCAATCCCCCATGCTCCACCTTCACCTGCCGTTTCCATAATTGAAACTGGAACATTAAAAGCAGCAGCTAAGATACCTTGTCCGACACCTTCTGTCTTAAATAATCCACCATGACCTAACACTTCATCCAGTTTTACGTTCTCTTCTTTAAGCAGAATATCCATCCCTATTTTCATCGCACCAAACGCTGTCAATAAATGAACACGCATGAAATTAGCAAGATTGAAATTGCTTTTTGAAGAACGAACAAACAATGGACGACCTTCTTCAAAATGGGTCATATGTTCACCAGAAAGATAGCCATAAGATAATAGACCACCACCATCGGGATCTCCTTTTAGAGCTTGCTTAAATAATGTTTCATATAACATATTCGTGTCAACTTCAATCCCCATTGCATTTGAAAATTCTTCAAATAATCCTACCCATGAATTCAAGTCTGAAGAACAGTTATTGGAGTGAGCCATCGCTACTAGATTACCTGTAGGTGTGGTGACAAGATCAATTTCAGGATGGACTTTGGACAAATCTTTCTCCAGTACCACCATGGCAAAGGCAGAAGTGCCGGCAGAAACATTACCAGTACGTTTGGCCACACTGTTTGTGGCAACCATACCAGTTCCTGCATCACCTTCTGGCGGACAAAGCGGAATACCAGCATGTAGCTCTCCGGTAACATCCAGAAGTTTCGCTCCTTCTTCTGTAAGTATGCCAGCGCTTTCACCCGCAACCAAAACGTTAGGCAAAATATCTTCCAAATTCCATGGTAGATTATTAGGGGCAATCAATTCATTGAATTGATCAAGCATTGTTTGATTATAGTTCTTTGTGTTCAAGTCAATTGGAAATACACCAGATGCTTCTCCAACTCCGAGAACCTTCTGCCCAGTCAGCTTCCAATGAACATAACCAGCTAGCGTCGTCTGAAAACCAATATCACTAATATGTTCTTCCTGATTTAAGATCGCTTGATACAAATGAGCAATACTCCATCTTTGAGGAATTTGATAGTTAAACAGTTCTGTTAAATGACTCGAAGCCTGTTCGGTAAAATTGTTCCGCCACGTACGGAATGGGACTAGAAGTTCTCCACCTTCGTCGAAAGCCATATAGCCATGCATCATTGCACTAAAACCAATTGCACCTATTGTTTGTAAGGTAATTCCATACTGCCGTTTCACGTCAATCGCCATCTTTTGATAGCTATCTTGTACACCCTTCCAAACTTCCTCCACACTATATGTCCAAATATTATTCACATTACTATTTTCCCAATCATGGCTGCCAGAAGCGATTGGTGCATTATCTTCGCCAATAAGAACTGCTTTAATTCGGGTTGATCCAAGTTCTATACCAAGTACTGTTTTCCCACTTTGTATCGCATTTTTCGCATCAAGACTCATTCAACTTTCCTCCAATAGATTCATAATTTAATAACCTAGTTCAGTAACCGCTTACATCAACTTGCGTAAAAGTAACTAAACCACTTATGTAATGTAACATCACACTTTAACACCTGTTTTTTCAAGTTTACTAACCTTAGCTTTTTTAGCACTCCTTTTCAAAAATGAAAATGAAACATCTTGTACGTATATATATGAAATTATAATTTCATGATACTATAATTGGTACGTACAATCAAGCGCAATTTGGTTGTGACATTGGACAGCCTCCTTGTCACACAGAATGGCAGCTTATCGAATTAGAACCATACCATTTACCTCATTTGTCTAGATCTTATGTTAATTGGTGCGATGAAATTACATGGTCAATCAAGAACACCCTTATAGATGCCTATCACTTAGAAATCTGTAAAACATTAAAAGAGTTTAGATCCTTGAAGTACAAGGATCCAACTTTTTCCCACTACAAATCTTGAATATAAAAACCATTCGACAAGTGACATGCACTAGTATCCACCGGGGAACAGGCACTTTATTTGATCTTCTATTGGTTTGCAGCGTTTCATCCCAGCGCTCGAGCCACGTATTCCAGACACGTGCGTAAAATAAAACAATCGTGTCACGACCGTGATAATCCATTTATCGTCTCCTTATTTTTTTCTAGTCTTTGTTATTAGTTATGCCACATGTATTTTTATTAATCACATAGGGTCTAGGAAGCAGCATATAACAGACATGAGTTCAATATTAGAAAAACGTTGTTTAAAATACAGTCACATGGAAAAACTGTACAATGAATTACGGATGCGAAAGAAAGAGTATTTAGATGAAGAATGTAAAGGAGTAATAGTATGTTTTTCAGTGTCGACGGTTTCTTTTCTTATAGTTATTTAAGACGTAGTGGTTTTGATGAAAATATATTAAAGGTCATGCCAGAAGATGAAATTATAAAACTAAATAATCTATATAGCCAAGACAAAGATGCTGCCTTGGAATATTTTGAACAATATTACTAAGAGCGAAGATAATACAAGACCACTGAAAAAGGTTGCTTTTTACCTTTTCCAGTGCCCTCGATAACCCTGTTTATTACATAGGGAGCTCTTTGCAGTCATCTGTTTCTTCGAGTGATAAAAAACGTTGAGGTTATTTATTACTTCTTTGGGTTCAGCCCTTCCCAGCGTTACTGGTACTATGGTTTCGGCTAACTTCTGTGCGCATGCCTGGCGCACAAGACAAAGCAGGAAAAGCTTTACAGCTTTTCCTGCTTCTTATCTATAATAGACCGGAAAATAAACCCTACACATTCACCCCGAAAATTCGCCTACTTCCGTCCATTTCCGTCTCCATTCAATCCGTTCCTGCTCTTCTATTTGTTTCTCAAGCATATCATCCCAGCGTTCAAGCCATGTATTCCAGACGCGCGCGTAGAAGATGTCCTGTTCTTTATTGTACAATTGAAATTCCAGACATGGAACATGTTCGACTGTCTGTTGCTCAAAACTATTTACATCAGCCACTACTGTTTGGAAACCATCTTCGTCCAATCCATTTTCTTTCTCGGTAAGAACCTGCAAAATTCGGTCCCTATTGATAAGGTCTTGAGTTTCTGCGTATCGGTAAAGTGTCCATTTATCGTCTGTTCCGGGCAATGGTACGGGCATCGATGGCCAAAATTCATCATGACCTGGGCTATAAAAAAGCTCTGTCCACTCTTCTTCCATTTCCTCTTCAATGATGCCTGTCTTCAACTGTTCATGCCCTTTCGTTGTTAACTTGTAGATTGATTTTTCCAGCCAGATCAAGCCTGTTCGCTGCATTTTTTCAATTAAATCGGCAATGAACAGCTCCTCTACTAACAGCATTTCAGCCAAGTTGGCTGCGCGCCGGATATTGGTCTGTTCAACAGCGAGCAGTATCATTTTCATGAGAATATCCATTTTAGACCGCTTTACCCGTTTAAAGGCTACGTCAAATGTTTCCACTGGCAAATACCATATAGCCGACTCTTTGATTTGGACAGCTTGGTTCTCTAGCAAACTAGCGCGTATACGTTTCGTGAAATTATCCATGCTGTATCACCTCTTCAAGCGTTCGCAGTCCGTGTTGCATTTTGACAGCTTCTAATACGTGCTTATACATATGTCTCGTTTCTGCTTGTCTTGCCTTTTCGGTAAACATTTTTGTACTGCCGATTAAAACGAGTAGCTCTCTTGCTCTTGATAGGGCGACATTTAGTCGGCGGTAGTCTTTGGCAAAGCCGATATCATCATGTTTGTTATCGTGGTTGCGTACCATGCTTAACAAAATGACATCCATTTCCATCCCTTGAAAGCGGTCGACTGTCCCGGTGCGAATCGTCAAGTGGTCCAAGCGTAGCTCCTGATGAATCAAGCGGTCAATCCTTTTGACTTGTTCCCCGTAAAAACTAATGACACCAATACTTTTTTTCTCATCCGCATTCATTCTTCCAGCTTGCTTCGCCTCTGCCGTCGCTTGATCCAATTCCTTCAGCAACTCCCCAATTCTCCTCAATTCAGCCGGGTTATACAGGCTTTTTCCGCCTTTCATTCTTTCTTCGAAAAACGCGGGCTCGTTCGCGATATCCAGCCATAATAGATGATTATCTCGCTGAATAAGCGATGATTCGAGCAAATGATCCCGCTCGGAATCGGAATCCGTCAAGCCACATTGGAGCCGTTCGTTTTCCTGCTCATAAAATGGCGAAATGGTTTCCATAATGTTTTCGTGCATCCGGTATTGAATTGCGAGCATCGTTTTATTGCTTTTCGGCAAGTTCTTAAACAACCTTTCAAAAAGCGATTCTTTTAACAATTTTTTTAATTCTACTTTTCCTTCAAAGTCTTCGCTTTCGTCCGCCATCTCCTGCAATGCCTCTTCTAGCGTATCGTTTCCTAATAGAGGCGGCAGCTGGTGATGGTCCCCGACTAAGATGATTTTTTTTCCTTTTAACATCGGCAAAAGGAGCTCCGGCGGGGTTGCTTTTGATACTTCGTCAATAATAACGACATCAAAAACGGGGTAGCTGTCGATAAAATCTTTGCGTGCGGATGCCACACATGTCGTTCCAATTACATTGGCATGCTTTACATAAAGCTTCCGGATTTCATCTAGATCATAGTCATTTGCTTCTTCAAGCAAGGAAAGCCATTGTCCTTGAATGGACTGGAAAAGAGGGAGTTTCTGTTTTTCCTGTTTTAATGATTCGCGTGTAAAGGAGAGACTTGCCAATTGCTTTAATACCGTTTCATGCTCCTGTTCCAGTTCGGTAGACAATATTTTATTTAAAGGTATCAGTTCTTCTTCCTTCTGCTCGATCACGTTATGCAATTGTGCCAGACTGGACTTTATTTGTGCGAGTTCTCGCTCCTCTTCCTGAAGCTGCGACGTTTCTTTTTCTCGATTCTGGCCATTTATAACTATCCGTTTTTTCACTTGCTCATACTGCTCTTTCCTTTTCTGCAGTTCAAGCGCATTTGCTTCCTTTTGAAGAAGCACTTCTTTTGCGTTTGGAATCGGTTCCGTTTGCGCCATCTTTTGCATAAGCGTGTTTTGAAGAGAGTGAAGTTCAGTGTTCTGCTCGTCGATCTCCTTTTGCCACTTTTGATAGGACATTTTGTTTTCATGCTGCTTATGCTGAAGTTGCTTTACCATTTCGTGTTTCAGCAGTCGAAAGGCATCCTGCGCCATTTTTTTATACGTATCATATGGCTTTAGTCGTTCCGCTTTTTGCCGCACAAAGCGTCTCCTGCTATATAATCCTTCAAGATCTGCGACAAGCATCTGCGGATAGATGTTTGTGTGTCCTTTCAGTTTCCTTCTTAGTTCATCTAAAAAATGATCAATTTCCACCGCGGTATAAACGGCTGACCGGTTCAACGCACGTTTTTGAACTTGGCCAATCGAAATGCGCTGCCCCTTTAACAGCTGTTCAACATAGGAAATCGCGCTGTTTAATTTGTCATTGTATTCTTTTAACTTTTCGAGCTGGTTGATTTCTCCGCGAATTTCCTTCAGCTCTTCAAGTAACTGCTGAACGTTTATAGGTCGTTCTAGATTTTGTTCAAGGATGATCCACTTTAAGCCGTCGACTTGTTTAACGTCTGTTACTTTTGCTAGTAAAGCATCCATTTGCTGTGTTGCCTCAGTCCACTTTTCATATTCAGCAGTAGCTTGATCCTTAATTCGTTTTCTTTTATCTATCTCATCTTCAAGCTCCTGACAGGCAATGCTGCGCCGTAGTTGCTGAATCACTTGCTGATTGTCATCATACTCTTTTTGAATGGCGTCACTGTCCGGCTCATCAAGTAAAAAGGTTTCATCTTTTTCAATGACTGCGTTCATCAAACGAAGAGACTGACGGGTCTTTTCCACATGCTGCTGAGCTGATTGCTGCTTTTGATCGGCCACATGCACTTTCTTTTTTTGCTCATCAATAAAAGATTCAATTTCGCTAAATCGTTCTTTCGCTTTCTTTTTCGCTTCAAGCTCCGCTTCCACTCGTACAAGCACCGGTTGCAGTTGCTCTTGTTCCCGTTCATTCTCCACCCATTCTGCTTCCATTTTTATTTTTCGTTTTTGGCGTGCTTTAAATTGAGCAGAGACTTCTTTTAACGTATGCTCTTTCCAATATTGGCCTACATTTTCTTCGATAAACTTTTTGCCTTCTTCTTCAATGCTTTCTGTGCGCCCTACCCGAAGGATGCGAATATCTTTATTAGCAAGCAACCTGCCAAGAGCATTGTCTACCGCCAAATTGGACTGCGAAGCAACGAGTGTGCGTAGCCCCGCTTTCGCATTTTGCAGGCAAATCTCAGAAATGACCGTTGTTTTTCCGGTTCCAGGCGGCCCTTGAATGACGTACAGGTCTTCGGCTGACATTGCGCCTATTACGGCTTCCTGCTGGAACTCGTTCAATCGATTGTGAAACTGCAGCGCATCTTGTTTTTTCGGCGTTCGGACCGGGGGCTTGTTTTCAAATAGAAGTTGTTCAAGCTCCGGGTTCGCAGCCAAGCCTTTCTCTAATTGCGAAAACCCTTGCCGTAATCTTTTCACCTGACTCAATGTCGCAAAATTGCTGAAGGTGACTTCTTTTTGATTCAGGTCAAGCTGTTGCTGCCTGGCTCGTTCCTCCATATATTTGTTCAGTTCCACTTCCACCGTGCGAGTGGAACGATTCGCTTTCAGCACCTTCCCTACATCCAGGTCAATTCCCTTAAGTTTAACGCTCAAATCTTTGAGTGATTTCCATTCCTTATCACCTAACTGACAGCCGGTAATCGTCATTCGGCTGAAATCACCATTGAACGTAAGCCCTGAATAACGAGAAATCATGTCTGGAATATCCGCAGAGCGCTCCTGAATTTTCAAATAGCCTTCCCAACTCGCAATACGCTTTTTCACATACAGTGAACTTTCCTCGGCAACCGGCATTTCGTAAATCAAACTCAGCAAATCAAGCGGGACCATACTCCCCCTTTGTACGTTCAAATCAAATGTTAGATCCGCTGCGCGTCGCCAGTTTGTCTGCACCGCTGAACGCCCCATCTTCGTCGTTACATTCGTTGCAATAAACCGCTCCTTCTCCACCACACAATGCAGAATGACCACAAGCCCATCATACGTATTGGTCAACCGTCTATTCGCCTCATTGTCAAAGTATAATGCAGCTGAAAGGGGACGATCGGCCGTTTGCGGATACTTTTCTATATATACGCGAAACGATTTCTCCAACGAAAAAAACGAACGCTCCTCTATCCCGAGCACCCGCATCTTGTCCTTCGCTTTATTCGTCAAAGTAATCGGACAACGATATGTCGTAATAAGTTTCTTCATCAAATGTCCACCTGCTTGCTTATTCAGCACAAAAAAGTTTTGAATGGTTATTCGTCCAAAGTGAATTATAGCATATTGAACCCGAGAGGTCTCAGAATGAAATAAGATACCAAAGATTCCTTATTGCCCACACATCGTTTCTTACTTGATTAATCTCACTACGAGAATCACAGGAAATGAATTTAGATAAGGCGACCTGTTTATACCGAATTCGTTGTTTTTTCATCGTCGTGTCTGTTATGAAATTTAAAGACACTTGTCGTGCTTTATTAAAGCATGTAAGTGTGACACACAACCATTAAGCAATCAAACTAAAAAAGACAAGGTTACCTGCCTTTGTCAATCATACAATATGTTGTGTTCGAGTATATGAACTGTCCCTAACATCGTTAACCACCCCTTTAATTTGGTCATGATCCAGTTATCTCCCTTCTTATAGACAATGAAGAAGCTCAATTTCGCAAGTTTGCTACTCATCAACATGAGTGAGGAAAAGGATACGGACGTAAGTTGTTAGACTATGTAATAGCGGAAGCGAAAAAAAGAGGAGCGAAAAGGATTTCGTGTAATGCAAGAAAGAATAAAGTACGTTTCTATAAAAAGTTTGGTCTAAAAGAATCAAACAAGAGTTTGATTAAAGGAGGCAGAACCTACATTATCATGGAAAAAAACTTGTAGCATGATGCCGGTTAGTGGATGAGTAAAATTAAGCAGGATGAAACTTTATGATATATTACGAAGGATATCACCACCATCTTCATTAAAACTCAACATTGGGGATGAAAATGCGTCCCCAATGTCGTTTTATTTATTGATCAAATTGGTCTAACAAAACTACTACTTTATTTTGATCGACAAACAAGACCAGTCACAAATTGTAACCACGCATACACTCCAGTTTTCACAGTTTCAGAAACCGCAGAATCCTTACTCGGATCCAAACATACAAAATCAATATGACGAACACTAGGTTGCTTCCCAATCTCTAGTAGGGAATCGAATAACTCTACTGTGGACAATCCTCCTGGTGTGGAAGCTGGTACTCCAGGTGCGACAGAGATATCGAGTACATCCATGTCAACTGTTACATACACGCGATCCACTTTATTGGCTAACTGGTTAAGTGCTTCCTTAACAGAATGAACAAATCCAGCTTTGCGAGCCTGCTTTAAAGTTATCATTTGAATCGAATGTTTTTTAGCGTAGGTGATAAGTGGTTTTGCATTAAAATAACCATGCAAACCAATATTAACGATATTTTCTCCCTTGACTGTAGATCCGTCCACTAATTGTCTAATCGGAGTACCATTAGCCGGTCCTAATTCAGCCGGGTCCCGTACATCAAGATGTGTGTCAAGTTGCAAGATTCCGATTGTTTCGTTTGGAAAAGCCTCCTTAATCCCTCTTACTGAACAGGCGGTCGTTGAATGGTCCCCTCCAATCATAGCAGTGATAGTTTCAGGGTAGTTTAACGCTAAAAAAGCTGTCATTTCTTGAATACGTCGATGGGACAAGAGGATATCTGTTGTATGCATAACGACATCTCCAGCGTCCGCAACTTTGAAATCTGCTAAATCGACATCCTCATCTAAATTGTATGTGGCAAACCCCTTCCACAGCCGCCGAAATTCCGACGGATATAAGGATGCACCAGAGACACTAATGGAAGAACGAGAAATAGGTGCACCATATAGAAGAAGATCGGGCGTTCCCTCGCTATCTTTCAGCTGTTTGACCCAATGATGGACATATGTTGGATCGTTTGTGTTTGTATTCCATATCCATTCTGGCGCTTGAAGCCACTCTTCACTCATGTTTTACCCTACCACCTTTATCCCTTTTTTCCACACTGCTTTCAGGTGATTAACACCAAATAAATACTGCAATTCCTGATAGTTTTTCACGTTCCATAACGCGATATCAGCTTGCTTTCCAACCTCTAAAGAGCCGATCCGATCTTGACGATTAATGGCACACGCCGCGTTATATGTCGCAGCGGTTAATGCTTCTGCAGGCGTCAAACGCATTAGGATGCAAGCTAAATTCATGACTAGCGGCATCGAGGTGGTTGGGGAGGACCCAGGGTTGCAATCTGTGGAAATCGCTACAGCGACCCCTTCATCAATCATTTTTCTTCCTTCAGCTGCTTCCTCACGTAAATAAAGAGCCGTTGCTGGTAGTAAGCAGGCGATCGTTCCTGATTTCGCCATTGCTTTGATTCCTTCGTCCGATGCCTTCAATAAATGTTCAGCGGAAATGGCTCCCACTTTGGCCGCTAATTCCGCTCCTCCGTATGCAACAATTTCGTCTGCATGTATTTTCGGGATCAGACCATACTTTTTCCCAGCTTCCAAAATCCGCTCCGATTGTTCTGGGGTAAAAACTCCCTTTTCACAAAAAACATCATTAAATTCAGCTAATTTCTCTTCCGCTACAACAGGAAGCATATCTAAAATTAAATGATCGACAAATTCTTCCTCTTTCCCTTTGTAATCAGGTGGAACGGCATGTGCTCCCATGAAAGTTGGCACAAGATCAATCGGATGATTTTCTTGTAAGTGCTTCATGACACGTAGTTGCTTCAACTCTGTTTCAAGATTCATCCCATAACCACTTTTTCCTTCTACAGTTGTAACACCATGTTGCATGAAGGAATCCAGTCGCTTCGTTGTCTGAATAATCAACTCTTCTTCCGTAGACTCACGGGTCATGCGGGTAGTGGCATGAATCCCGCCACCCGCATTCATAATATCCATATATGGTACCCCTTCAAGCCGCATTTCAAATTCACGTGCACGGCTCCCCCCATACGCAACATGTGTATGGGGATCGATTAATCCAGGGGTAACCAAGTGAGAAGTTGCATCAACAATGTCAGCTTCATTTACTCTAGTTGCATAACGCTGTTCTAATTCTATCGTTGATCCTACCGCTTGTATGATTCCACCTTCTATCCATAAGCTTCCATCTTCAATGATACCTAGTTCAGACATCGCTTCCTTTGAACGAGGGCCTTCCTTTTTGGATGCAAGAGTTGCCAACTGCTGAATGTTTTTGATCCAAATCGGTTTTTTCATGTTATTCCGTCTCCTTTTCCAACATTGGAATGTTTACTCCTCTTTCACGCGCAGTTTTCTTGGCTAACTCATAGCCAGCGTCAACATGGCGCACAACGCCCATTCCTGGATCGGTTGTGAGAACACGTTCAATCCGTGCTTCTGCATCCTTCGTTCCGTCTGCAACAATAACAATTCCTGAGTGAATGGAATACCCCATTCCAACTCCACCACCATGATGTAGGGATACCCATGTAGCACCACCAACTGCATTGATCATCGCATTTAAAATTGGCCAGTCGGCTACCACATCCGAGCCATCTTTCATGGCTTCTGTTTCCCGGTTAGGTGAGGCAACGGATCCTGAATCGAGATGATCACGTCCAATAACGATTGGAGCCTTCAGTTCTCCACTTGCTACCATTTCATTTATGATCTTACCAAAGCGTGCTCTCTCCCCATAACCAAGCCAGCAAATTCGCGATGGCAGTCCCTGAAATTGTATTTTTTCTTGCGCCATTTGAATCCAGTTACATAAATGTTCATTATCACTAAATTCACGCAAAATCACTTCGTCGAGCTTATAAATATCTTCTGGATCTCCTGAGAGAGCTACCCATCTAAAAGGTCCTTTTCCTTCACAAAATTGCGGTCTGATATATGCTGGAACAAACCCTGGGAAGTCAAAGGCGTTTTCTACCCCTTCATCCTTCGCGACCTGGCGAATATTGTTTCCGTAATCAAACGTAATGGCCCCTTTTTCCATCATATCAAGCATTGCTTGAACATGCTTAGCCATGGAAGCTTTAGAAAGCTTTACATATTCTTCTGGATTAGCCTCTCGTAATTTCGCAGCTTCTTCAAGAGATATGTTAGAAGGAACATAGCCGTTTAACGGATCATGCGCCGATGTTTGATCGGTAAGAACATCTGGAATAAAGCCTTTCTCAAGCATCTCCGGTAGGATATCCGCGGCATTTCCAATCAGCCCAATCGATAGTGCTTTCCCTGCAAGTCTTGCTTCTATAGCAAGACGAATTGCTTCATCTAATGAATCTGTTTTTACATCTGTATAACGGGTTTCAATTCTACGGTCAATTCGTGTTTCATCGACATCAATCCCGATACATACTCCACCATTCATTGTGACAGCAAGAGGTTGAGCACCACCCATTCCTCCAAGGCCAGCTGTTACTGTAATCGTGTTTTTCAGCGAACTTCCAAAATGCTGTTTTCCAAGTTCTGCAAACGTTTCGTACGTTCCTTGTACAATTCCTTGAGAGCCAATATAGATCCAGCTTCCAGCTGTCATTTGTCCATACATCATGAGCCCTTTTTTGTCTAACTCATGGAATGTATCCCAATTTGCATATGCAGGGACGATATTTGAATTTGCAATTAGTACTCGAGGTGCATCTACGTGTGATTTAAAAATCGCAACTGGTTTCCCGGATTGAACCAACAAAGTCTCATCATTTTCCAGCTCTTTTAGCGACTTCACAATCGCATCAAAGCATTCCCAGTTTCTTGCCGCTTTCCCAATCCCGCCATATACAACTAGGTCCTCGGGTTTTTCCGCTACTTCAGGATCTAAATTGTTCATTAACATACGAAGTGCAGCCTCTTGCAACCAACCTTTTGTATTTAATTCCGTGCCACGATAGCGAATCACTTTTTGATTTTTAACTTGTTCCATCTTGATGGCCTCCTCTTAATTTCACATTTTATTATGAGATTTCTAGTTTTTTATGAGATTCATTTAAAGCAGTTTACCAACTTTCTCTTCTACCACTGAAATAATCTCACCCGAATGGATAAACTCTTTCAAGATCTCTACATAAGGGTAAAGATACGTATCTTCATCCATTCTTGGTATAGATCGTGCTATTTTTTCTAACACAGCCACCGAAGCAGAGCCAGGAGTGAGATTGCTTTCCACAAACGAATGGGCATTATAGATAGACAAAAGCTCAATCGCTAATACATACTCTAGCTTTCTCGCTATTTCTCGTGCCTTTTTAGCAGAATTGTATCCCATTGCGACATAATCCTCTTGGTCTGCACAGGTCGGAATGCTGTCAACCGTTGCAGGTTGAGATAATAATTTCATATCATTTAACAGACCCGCTTGTGAATACTGTGGAATCATTAACCCTGAATTGAGACCGGCATTCTGAACAAGAAAAGTTGGATAGCCTGAAAGATGAGAATTGATCAGACGATAGTTTCTTCGTTCAGACATTTTTGCAATAGCCGTAACTGAGATACACGCGGAGTCTAATTCGATCCCAACGTACGATGAATCACAATTACTTCCTGAAATCGAACTGCCATCTTCTTCATCAGGCCATAATATCGGGTTGTCACAACATGCGTTCATCTCTACCTCGAATGTATTCAACGCATCAAAGAGCGTTTTTTTGGCAGCCCCGTGAAGCTGTGGAATAGCCCGTAACGATAAGGCATCTTGTAAACGATGATCGATAGACTGTTTGGCAATCATCGAATCCTCTAAAATTCTTCTTACATTTGCAGCTGTGTTTCTTTGTTGTTGATGTGGACGAACACTCATCAATCGATCGTCAAAGGCACGTGTTGTTCCTCTTAATACTTCTAAAGCCATCGCCCCTAAGATGTCGGCAGCCTTAGCTGCTTGTAACATATCGTATAGGGCAAGTGCTCCAATTGCAGTTGGACTCGTTGTTCCGCTAATTAAAGCGAGTCCCTCTTTTGCAGATAGTTCGATAGGCTCAAGACCCACTTTCTTAAGAGCTTCCTCTGAAGACAACAACTTCCCATCTACGTAGGCCTTCCCTTCACCAAGCAAAACCAAGGCAATATGAGATTCAACACTTAAATACCCAACAGATCCTTCACGAGGGACAAAGGGAATGACACCACGATTTAAAAATTGGCGATACATTTCCAAAGTCTCAAGCCGGACTCCAGAGTACCCTTGCCCTAAATTTTGCAAAACCATTAGCATAATTGCCCTTACACATTCTTTTTCTAATGGTTCTCCAACGGATGTAGCATGAGACAAAAGAATATTTTTTTGCAATAGTGTTGTTTGGTCTGTTGATATTATTTGTGTAGATAGAGCACCAAAGCCTGTATTTACCCCGTACATGATTCTTTCTTCTTCGATCCACTTGTTTACGAGTTGACAGGACCTCTCTACTCGTTGGCGGTAAGTATCTGAAAAAACTACATGGGCACCATAACGCGCGATGGAGACAAACATATCTAATGTAATTGCATTACCTAGGGCTATCTTTTTCACCCCTTGATCCGCCATGAAAATTCCTCTTTTCTCTTTGTAAGGTTATTTTTCAATTTTATCTATAAAGAACATTTTAATTGCTGAACAAACTTGTAAGACAAAGACGAACAGAACAGCAGAGCCACCTAAAGCAGCAAGATATTTTACACCATCAACACCTTGTACCCCGCCTGCGAATGCTACCATCACGAAGGCAATGATCGCAATGGAAATCGCCCAAATAAGCATTTTCCATTTAGCTGGTTCTTCATCGTAACGAATATTCACCGTACATAACATCGCAATTGCACGAACCATTGAGTCCGCAGCTGTGGCAAAAGAAAGGATTAAAGCGATCATCACGACAGGAATAATAATTGCCGAAAGCGGTAAATTAGCTAAGAAAGCCCATAAACCTGCAACAGCTCCGCTTTCTTGAATCGTTGCCACTAAATCAACCGTATTGTTTTGTTGCCAATGTAATGCTGTCCCACCAAATACGCCAAACCAAACAATACTGAATACTGCCGGTAAAATCCAATTGATTAACATAAACTGTCGAATCGTTCGGCCATATGAAATCACCGCAAGAAAGATCCCCATTAACGGTGCATACGCAATCCAGATCGCCCAGTCATATAATGTCCACCACATGACAAGGGCTTCCCCGCCAATGATTCCCGGATCAAGACCCCAACCCCAAAAGTTCTGTAACCAATGTGCGAAGCCTGCCGTTGTCGATTGTAAAATATATAAGGTAGGACCGATAATAATAAGTGCAATGAGCAGGATATAAAACACCTTTGCATTAATAGATGACATTCGACGTATCCCTTTGTCCAAGCCTTTTAAAGCCGACAGTGTAAACAATCCAGTAATGATCAGTACTAAGACGAACCAGACAATCGGTCCTTGCTGAATACCATAAATCGTCTCGATACCAGAGCCTACTAATGCTAAACCTGCTCCTAGTGAAGAAGCCAAGCCTAGTGCGATCGCTAACACAGCTAATGTGTCGATGATCCCAGGCCAAATTCCCTTTGTAATCTTGCTGCCAAACAGAGGGGTTAATGTTCCTGTCACAGACAATGGTTGTTTGCGATTAAAATACATATAGGCGACGACTAAACCGCTCAATGAATACATCGCGTAAGGAATAAATGTCCAATTGTATAAAGAGCGTCCCATTGCATAAACAGCAGCCATAGAAGTACCAGGTTCGACACCTGTATTGGCCATTTCTCCATAAATGTTACCAAAGTAAATGATCGGTTCATTTACACCATAGGTGATGACTCCCGTGGCTATTCCACCAGTCAAAGCCATCGCAAACCAAGCGGGAAATGGATATTTAGGAGTTGCATCCGAACCTCCTAAACGAACGTTACCTACCTTTGAAAACGTTACCAATATTACGATAGCTAGTGCCACAATCGATATGATTTGATACAGCCATCCTAGCCCCCGTAAAGATGCTATAAATCCATTCATTGAGATGTCAGCCAACAATTGATTGTTCACAATTCCTAATATGGCTCCTCCTCCAACCACAAGGAAAGCCGGTAAAAAAACAGATAAACGCGTTTTGTGCTTTTTGTTCCCGACTATTTCAGGAGACTTTTCCTTTTCCGTTGCCAATGACATCATAGATTCCCCCTTCAATTATTATGTAGAAAAAGATAAAAAAGTGGGATCGATAAGGGACAACACAATTCTTGATGCCCTTATAGACGGCTTTCCTTTATCTCAATATACTGAAAATTATAATGAATAAGTTTGTTTTAAAATAGATGATTAATTTTCGAAATTCGATACTTTTTTTCGAAGAGGATTGTGTCATTGTTCTTTTTCCACTCAAAAACTTATAATTATTTACGATTCTTATAATTATTTACGATTAATTGTATAAGAAAAAATTCCTTTACTCCATTCCCTCTCTCATGTTCAATCGATATTCACGAGGAGACATCGTGGTCATTTCTTTAAAAAGTCTAGTAAAATAACTAGGGTTACGGAACCCAACTTGAGATGCGATTTCTTGAATAGATAATTGACTTGCATGTAAAAGTCGTTTCGCTTCGTTTATCCGTTTAGTAGCTAAAAGCTGTCGAAATGAAATTCCCTGCCTCTTCATTAACAAATGACTATAGTATGATGTACTTCTTCCTACTGCTTCGGCCACACTTTCTAACATTAAATCAGGATCAGTATAGTGTTGATCGATATAAAGGAGCCCTCTTTCAATCACATCTTTTTTCGAAAAGACTTCACCAACCTTCGCATGATCTAGTAATTCATATAGAAATAAAAGCATCTCCTGGACAATTCGGTATAACACACGATTGTACAAAATCTCTGAAAAAATCTTCATATAGTAGTCTTCCATTTCCCCCTGATCAAGTTGGTACGTTTTCATGAACCTTCTTACTTGGGCTAGAATGCTTGTAAGTCTTGTCCGTAACTTTTCTGGGTTAGGAAAAGGCGTTTCCATATGCAAAAACTCTTGATGCATCCATTGTTTTATTTTCTGTTTATCAAAACTATTTAACATATCTACCCATTCTCGCTGCTGGGACGAGGTTAAAAACGGGTCCATTTCATACCAACATTCGTACCCTTCTTTCGGCAAAATGACTTGGCGGTAACCGATAAAAAAGGTCATTTCTAACAGCCTTCTAGCAACTAGATACATGTCATGTACAGATTTCATTTCGGTATTAGGTGGAATAATGACTGCAGCAAGGGGCTCAATACTAAAAGCTTCCCATTCTCTTAAAATTTTCCATGCTTCGTCTCTAATATGTTTGGTTGGACTTTTGAATAAACAAACAATCATATCTGTTAACGGTAGAATAGTAGCGTGTTCACGAAACGGAAAATACGTTAAAAATTGGAGCAAATCAGCTAGTTTTTTGTTATTTTCCGTATGAAGTAGCATCAATGTAATATCCCCATTATTTTGTTCTTCATCTAAAAATAATGTTCGATAGGAATATTCTTCATCCTTATGAGGAGAAAAGACATTGATTGTTTCCTGTTGTGTAACAAGTGATAATGCCAGTTGAAGAGTTTGTCTTATTTTCACTGGATCTAGCGGTTTAACAAGTAAATCCACACTCCCTAATTCAATGGCCTGCTTCGCCCGTTCAAATGTTGCCTCTGCTGTGACAGCAATGATTTTCGGTGAATAATTTTTAACATATCTTTTAAGTAGCGACCAATTTTCGGCTGGAATCAGATCTAATTCTAGATAGAGAATTTCAGGAACTTCTTTTTCTAATATCGCCATTGTTTCCTTTACTGTTTTCGTAACAAAAACGTTGTTAATTGGAATTGAATAGGTCGAAATAAGCCATTCAATCGCAACTCCTTCATGATTATCTCGTTCTGCAATTACTATTTTCATAATATCCGCCAACCTTTGTATGTAATGTAAGCTCTTTTCTACCCGCACCTCCATGGTAATTCCTTCCTTGCCTTGTCAAAAAATATTGGATAATTAGATCGTTTCTAACCACATAATAGATAAAGTATACTATCAACTATTTACGAGTGTAAGTTACTATAGAGAAATTATAGTAATAAATCATTAAATTTATCGGTTATTGTTAGGATTATTTTTTTTATAAAGAGGTATTTTTGTTGGAGTACAATTAGAAGAAGAATATATTAGGGAGTGTTAAAATTTATCGGGTAATAAATTAGAAATTGGTTGGAAAAAAGGGCCTGCCTCTAAGGCCCTCCAACAATATTCGACAGGTTCGAGGCAGTATAATCTATACTTCAATATGTTTAATTATTTTTGCTGGATTTCCACCTACTACCACATTATCCGGTATATCTTTTGTAACGACTGCACCTGAGGCAATAACAACATTGTCTCCTATCGTTACTCCTGGATTTATTACAGCACTTCCACCAATCCATACATTATTTCCAAAAGTAATAGGTTTTGCGTATTCTTTTCCTGAATTACGTTCAGTAGGGTTAAGTGGATGAGTTGCTGTATAGATATGTACACCTGGTGCAAGCATACAATTATCTCCAAATCTCACTTCACAAACATCTAAGATCGTACAATCAAAGTTTGCAAAAAAGTTTTCCCCAACAAATGTATTGTAGCCATAATCAAATCTGATATTAGGTTCCATATATACGTTTTCTCCAGTTGAACCAAATAACGCTTTTAATAATTTCGTGCGTTTGTCACCTTCTGTTTCTAAAGTTTGATTATAGATTCGCACTTGTCTTCTGGTATTTTCACGATCCTTTACTAATTCAGGATCTGCAGGATTATACATTTCTCCAGCCACCATTTTTTCCTTTTCTGTTCTCATAAAAATACATCTCCTTACCTATTAAAAAATCTACCTTGTGTATTAAAAGTAAATGTTAAAGGTTCATTTTTATCTCTTCCACTAATAACTCCTCTCTAGGTTCGTTCTTTCATTCTAATGTTTTACACTTGCGCACTGTTTTGTAAATTTATTCGTTCCAGACTTCTCTTTGGGCATTGACTCAAGATTTTTTGAAATGCTTATATATCGACTAAAGTATTACCTTACCTCAAGACTCCAAATAACTTTTTAATGCATCCAAGTCTTTCGCACAGGCTTTTTTAAAGGTTCCTGACATCATTTTACCAAACCATTTTGATAACCCAGTCAGTCCATTTATCTCACCATGCAAAGTGATTTCGGTATGATCATCTAATGAATCAAGTATATATGTAAAAACAAATTCTCCTTTGCCCGTTGTTCCTTTCGTTCCATCACAGCGTAGAACAATTTTTTTAGGTTCTTCAAGTCGAACAACTTCAAAATATTCTGAAGCCTCTTTTCCGAACATCTTTCTTGTTTCCTTCCATTGACTTCCCACTTGCAAAGGCCCCTTATCCATTCGCTCTATTCCCACTAAACCTTTCATCCACTGGTTAGCAGAATCAAGATCAAGCAAACCTAAATATGCTTTTTGTCGGGATACATAAAAGGTCCTATTCACTTCAAAACGAATACTCAAGCTATTTTCCTCCTCAACAACATGTTTATTCTTTTAAGATTCAGCTTAAACCCTTTGTCCAACTCATCTGATCTGAAGTTACAGTTCAACAAAAGATAGATTTAATCCTGCTTGGGTGAATTCATGCCAACTTTCACCAAGATTGTTTCATCTATTTCACTAACCAGTTGGTGAATAGGCCTTATACTTATTATACTAGTTGAATGTCAACTCACTGTATACTATTTTAGCTGATTGATTTTCCCTTCAGAACTTTGAAGGACAGTTTGCTTAATTCATGACTTCTCTTTGTCCTTCATTGCCTTAATGAAGGACCCTTTCCTCTGATACCTGCTTTGTTTTATCCTTAATTGTCTTATATAGGTTTCCCTTATTTTCTTAGTGTCACAATAAAAAACTAGATATAAAACAACCCCCCACCTTCTATCCGGCTTCTCGCCTTCCATAAGCCAGAAATTATTTTAGCTTCAGCTTCTCTAATTGATCCCTAGCATCCCTTTCAATTATATTAAATTCTTGCCATTTTACATGTGATTGTTGTAAGTTTCTCTTTTTATCCTGCAAAAGATTTTCTAAGTTCGGGATTGTAGGATCTTGTTCATATAAATGGATTAGAGCAAGAGTTCCAGCGCCTGATAATGTATTTAAATAATAAATATCAACCTTTCCTGTTTCGTCGTAACGTTGAATGTTTTGCTTGGCGATGATTTCGTCCATATGAATGCAATGAAGTATCGTAAAGCAAACAATCGCTGTAAAAAAGTAGAATCGGGCAAGCGACAGCTTTTTTAGCCAAACCTTTACCAATGAATACATAAAAATAATGCCTAAGAAAATCATGAAGCTATATACAAGGAAGCGCGTTGTTGTGAAACCATATTCTTGCTCATAAAGCATCAGACGAATAAAAGCGGACAAAAGCATGACACCACTTGAGAGGATCATGAAAGAAAGCAACACTTTAATCACGGATTTTAATTTCTTAGAACCCGTTTGCACAAAGTGGATGACCGATAGAAAAACAGTCCAGTTGATTAATGTGACAAAAACGAGCTCAAAGAAACCTCTTCTTGCATATTGTGCATACGTTAACCCTTCTTGAACAGATCCTTGGAAAAAGTATTGAAATTGTACAAAGACAAAGAGAAAATATAATAGGTTTAACGAAACGAGTACGGTTACCGTTAAAATTTCGTTCCACTTTATCGAGGTTGGTTCTTTTTTATCTTGTAATCTATATTTTGGTTGAGTTACTGATTGAATAAACCCAAATGTAAATAATCCAACGAACAGTCCAAAGAGGACCCTGAACAGGTTATCTCCCCATTGTAGTGTCATCAGCCATCTCGGAAATCCCGATAAGAACGTTTCAAATTGTTCATCTGCAGACATAAGTAATACAGACACGGCCATGACTAAAGGAACAGAGATAACCAATCCAAGGAAAATCATTTTCAGATTGTTATACATAGAAGGCTGCATGTTTTGTTTGAGCGTCCTTTTCCCAACGGCAGCATAGCGGGAGAGATAGTGAAACGCATAACCAAAGTAGGAAAGGACATGTGTAATAAATGCCCACTGATACCATTTCATATGAGTAGAGCTCGTTAATAGCACAAGATGAAATGCCACAAGAAATGGTAAGATCAAAAGACTCCAACCAAGTAATGCTGTATTCGTAAATACAGTGTAACTAAACGAAATAAGAATGACGCATAAGAATACAAATAGACTCATTCGAAAATGGGTTGATTTCGTATGTTTCATACTTGAAAAATACAACAGATAAAACAATGTAATCGTAAGTGAAATGGAAGCTCCAGGCTCTGTCCCAATCAGTAACCATTGAAACAACATACCGAACACGAAGCTAAGCAATAATAAGACTTTTGACGTTGATCGTTTGAGATCATTCATTTGACATTCTCCTTTTGTTTTCGATTATATAGAATAACTAGGTATAAGAATAAAAAATAAATCACAAAGCATAGTAATTCTAGGTAGTGTATTAAAAGTATAGAGAAAGAATGATATTACACTGATACCCTCTTTCCCCAATAGTACCCCAAAAAGCTTACTGGATATAATAGTGCTGTAAATATTATACAAGCTAAAATAAATTGATTCGATAATAACGGCTGAAACCATTGATGTGGTATGACACGAAACACCACTAGACACATTAACGTGAGGTTTGGAATAAGCGAAAGTAAAAATGTTCTTACAAGTAAGCTTTGCCCTTTTGGCCCAAACTCTTTCCCTATCTCATACCCTAGTAAGATCCAGAAAAATAAATACAATAAAATAAAAAGTGATTTAAAGTTTGTCAGGCTATTCCACAAGTGTTGAATCCCACTTACATCAAATTGATTATAGAAAAACGTAAGGATGAGCCCACCAGTGAAAAAGATCAAATTTGAAATGATAAAAATCCATGTTGTTTTTGACGGAGAGATCGCAAATTCCTTATTAAAAAGAGAAGCAATATACTCAGGATTACCTAGTCGCTCGATCAGATATTCCCACTCATCTTCTGTAGAATGAAAGTCATTGTCTCTCTCTAGCATGAGCATTTCGATATGCTGTTCATATTCATCTAGGATGGAGTATTTATTTGGATGCTCGCGCAGGTTGCTTTCTAACTGTTGTAAATAACGATCTTTACATCGAATCATGGCCTGTTTTTCCAATCATTTTGTTCATGACAGAAACAAAGCGATTCCACTCATTCGTCTTTTCTTGCAGCATCTCTTTTCCTGACTTCGTAATGC
Source organism: Halalkalibacter kiskunsagensis (assembly GCF_037027555.1). Lineage (NCBI taxonomy): Bacteria > Bacillati > Bacillota > Bacilli > Caryophanales > Bacillaceae > Halalkalibacter > Halalkalibacter kiskunsagensis. The sequence goes on from NZ_JAXBLX010000003.1 coordinate 46,250, forward strand.
AATAATATTTTCGTGCAGGACCCTTCTGTTGCTCTTGCCAATAAAAATCAACATACTCTTGTTTTTCAAGCTTATGTAAAGCAGGATAAAGAGTGCCCTCTTTCACTTGAAGGTTGTGGTCACTTCTTTTTTCCATTTCTTTCACAAGTTCGTAACCATACATATCCTTCTCATTTAACAATTGTAACAACAATAAAGAAGTGCTGCCCTTCACAAGTTCTCGATTAAACATCGTTTCTCACCTACCTAGAATTGATATGTATGAATTAATCATACAAATAATTCCTTCATTTGTAAATATACTACAAAGAAAAAGATGGTTAGAGAGCTCAGACTTCAAAAAGGTTCCTAGTCCCCCAGTGTGTTAAACTGCTCGGAGACAGGAACCCGAAATCCTAATTATTAATTGCTACCTACGATTTTGTATAACGGAAATAATCAAAATCAACAAAACCGCCGATCTCCTTGGTTGCATAATTGAATAACCCAATCCTGCAGCCCATGAAATGATCCAATGTATATTTCAGATGCAACGGTTGTCCAATTTGATGCCAAGATACACCGTCTTCAGAATAATAAAAGGTCGCTATATCCTTGCTCTCTTCGAAATGAAAGTCAATTTTCAAATATATTTGTTGATTCTCATATCGAATAGACTCGACCGTTTCTTCATTCCCGTCCTCATTTCTGACACACATCGCAACATAACATTCGCCGTTATCTGACACTTGAATTCCAACCGTACCGAAATAGTGCTGCAGGGCAACTAATCCTGCTCGGTCCCCTGGTTTCATTTGATGCATTTCCAATAAGGTCATACCACTGCATTCCGGTCCTTCCGTCCGTTGCGTCAACGTATTCCGCGCATATTCAACGCTGTTAGTCAAATATCCTGTTTCTAATCTCAAAAAGCCGGGTCGATCCAGCAAAGACCACAATTGATGATCTGGATTATGATTCCACTGCCAATTAAGCGCTAATTTATTTTCTGAGTACTCGAATTCATCACTGTTGACAATCGGCTTCGATTCTGCCTCAGGCAACCGTGCTTCAAAAGCTTTAGGTACTTTCCCATCCAAACCAAATACAGGCCAGTCTTCTGACCAGGTAACAGGGACAACACAAGGAATTCTCCCAACAGCATCGTGGTCTTGGAATAAGAAAGCATACCACTCCCCTTCTTTTGTATCAACAATCCCTCCCTGTGCAACCCCATTGTTATAATAGTCCATATCGTTGTCGAGAATCACTCTATGCTCATAAGGACCGAGAAGCTCCTTTGAACGATAGCAGAGCTGTCTTCTGCGTTTATTGCCAGTGTTCGGCCAATCAATAAAGAACAAATAATAGTAACCATTTAGCTTATAAGCATGGCACCCCTCACATCGCAAGCCAATTCCTTCACGCTCCGTCTCAAACAGTAACTGATTGATGCCATCAGGTTTCAGAGCCGTAGCGTCTTTAGTCAACTCTGTTATACGAATATCCCCATTGCCATGGATCACATAGACATGACCATCGTCAAAGAGCATACTTGGATCATGATGGAGACCTCGGATGACGAAACGTTCCCACCTGCCGTTCTCGATATCTTTTGTTTGGTAAACATAGAAATTCTTCGTGTCATTACTTGAAAAACACACATAGAACGTATCATTATGAAAACGTAAACTAGCCGCCCAAGAACCTTTACTATAAATATTTTTTTCGTCAATCAAATTATGCTCATCATTATCCACTAACTTGTCAAACACATAATTTACGATTTCCCAGTCCTTCAAATTTGGCGATTTCATAATCGGACAGCCAGGCATCGAATGCATACTCGTACTAACCATATAAAACATTGACCCCACTCGTATGACACTTGGATCTGGGACATCGGCCCAAATAATCGGGTTTGTTATCGTTATTTTACTCATTTATTTACCTCCGAGTGCTTTACTTAATTCATTTTCATTTTTGAAAAGTAACAAAGTTAGATGCGTTAAGTCTTCATTTATGTATTAGGTTTAACATTGTTCCAATTATCATTAAAAGATCTTCTTCTTTTCTCCCTATTAGCCTTAAATTATATCGGTGACTTTTTTCAAACGTACTAAATGTTTTATTCATAATTTTCCCCATATCATGTTCCGAAATGAACCTTGATATGGGAAATGAGTAATATCTTTTGAAAACTAGCAAACTATCATACAATTATTCTTAGTCACAGAACTAAAGTTTATAACATTAAGACTTTTAACTAAATTGAATAATCATCTGTTCCCCGTTGTAAATAACCTTTCGCTGATTATATGAAGAGGAGATCCTATCTTCTCTACCGTTAATAAGAGTTATTACTAATTCTTTAGTACTCTTCATCCCATGAAAAGATCCTTGACGCTTTTCGATGACAAGACGATTTTCTTCGTCTTCCCAGCGTATAAGTATGGTTGAAAACTCTCCCTTTTCATAATTGTAATTATCACCTTCATCTTCATATAGCGTAAAACTACCATCTTCCCCTTTGTAAACTTTCAATTCTAATGGGTCTGTCGACTCTTCGGTACTATATTGAATATCGGGTCCAAATGGTACAATAGATCCAGAACGTACATATAAAGGCATTGTTTCAAGATCAGCAGCTGCCTCCATTTGTTGACCTCCAGATATCCGTTCGTTTGTCCAGAAATCATACCAATCTGTACCAAATGGCAAATAGACCATACGTTTTTTACTTGCACCTTCAATCTCAACCGATTTGTTACTATAATACATTGCTTCCGTTACAGGATTAACCAAGAAAGCGGGTCCAAACATAAACTGGTCTTTACTATTATGGGTTTTCAAATCATTTCTAAAATCGAAAGCTAAGGTTCGCATCATCGTATAATCCTGATGAGTCACCCAACCTGCAATCGAGTAAATATAAGGTAATAATCGATACCGTAACTTTATAAATTTTACAATCGTGTCGTAAAACATTGTACCCGGCTCACCGAATCTCCAGACCTCTCTTGGTGTATCTGTGCCGTGGCTTCGGAACATCGGTAAAAATGTGCCATATTGCAACCACCTAACATAAAGCTCACGATATCCCAAGTCTTCACAACCATCTTGATAGTCTCCATTCCAAAACCACTGATCCTTTTTAGAGACAAAGAATCCGCCAATATCTAATGTCCAGTATGGCACGCCAGTCACGCAGAAATTTAATCCATCAGCGATTTGCTTTCGCATGGTTTCCCAATTGGCAGTGATATCTCCAGACCATGCAATCGTTCCATACTTTTGTTGGCCTGCATAAGTGGATCTTGTTAAATTAACGACTCGTTTCGTTTCAGTTGTCTGCCGTTGTCCTTCATAGATTCCTTTTGAATGTAGAAGCGAATAGGCATTAATAAAACCAGGATCCAAATATTTTTTTGATTCTTCCGTGTTAATACGAAGTCTTTCTTCCGGTTCAGGTTTCACTTTCCCAGTCCAATCTGCCTCAAAAGGTTCTGTACAGTCACACCACCATGCATCAATGCTATGAGAAAACAATCCTTCATTTGCCTGTTTCCAGTACAAATTACGTGCTTCTTCACGAAATGCATCATAGGTCGCTTGATTCCCTAGAAGATAGCCCTTTTGCTTCATTTCCACATGATTTGGTCCATCGTTATTCATAATTGGCCAAATGGAAACCATCAGTTTAGCATTCAAGTCATGAATATTATGCATCATTTGTGTTGGATTTGGAAAACGTTCGGGATCAAAAGATTTTTGCCCCCAAAGATTCCCCGTCCATGATTGCCAATCTAGAACAATTGCATCAAGTGGAACTTGACGTTTTCTGTACTCTTTTATAATCGAGACTAACTCCTCTTGCGATTTGTACCGCTCTTTCGACTGAACATAACCAAAAGCCCATTTTGGCAAGAGCGTTGCTTTTCCTGTAAGATGACGGTAGGAACTTACAATTTGGTCAAAATTGGGGCCGTAAACAAAGTAATAGTCCATTTCGCTATCAACATCTGTCCAAATATATGAACCATACATATCATCATGGAACTTCATCAATGAATAACTATCTACAACGACTCCGTACCCTTTTGTTGAGACCAAAACGGGTACTACTGCCTTCATATTTTGCTGATATAAATATTGATGAGTACCCCTTAAATTTAAAATCCCTTCCTCGTGTGAACCTAGACCGTAGAGCGCTTCATCATCTGACCATTCGAATTCAAGTTTGGTATGATACGCCGTTCGATCCACGACTTGCTTTGATGGGATGGCTTTAGCACGAGCACCATCTACACTTTGTGAATTCTGAATCTCCGTATGTTGGTCAAAAACAGATGTAACCACTTCAACTGGGACAAGTGTTTTCCCACCACGTTCAGGTTCCTTTGCTAAAATCTGGCCTGATGAATCTGTATACGTAAAAGCTGATGTTTGTTTATTAATTTGAATTTGCACATTAGAAGTTGAAAACACGATTACACTGTCTGTTTCATGTACTGAAAAATCAACAAGTTCTTGTGCATCTTGTTCAACCATTAAACTTTCTTTTAAGCTAAATTCTTTCTCTAATGTATAACGGATACGAATGATTGAGCTTGTATATGGGGTGATTTTTATCACCCCATTTGTACTTTCAATCAGTAAATGGTCTTCTTTTTGTTCATAGCGTATTACCTCCATGATACATACATACCTACCTTCTCATATCTTAATCTATTAATTATTATTTTTTGAAAATAATAGCATTCTCTGTGACTTCTATTCCAGTGTAAAAGAAGCTAGACTAGCCCTACCATTTCCCGTGTATGTAATATATAATGCCTGTATACCGTCTGGGATAACTATGTCAGACGAGTATTCAGTCCATACATTTGTAAAATTAACCGGTATCTTTCCGAGTGTTTCACCATCCCATGATGTCTTCACTTCAAATTCACCATTACAATATCCTCTTACCTTAATTTTGACCTTTTTAATTCCCTGACAGTCAAAATATTTAAATCCTGCTGTTGCAGAATCAGTCATATTGGCAATATATCCGGTTTCTTCATCCCCATCTTTTCCATCCTGTGTAATTTTCGGAAATTGGCTATCCATCCATAGATCACCTGTATATATTTCCTCATCTCGACAGAACAGGTTGCATGCTAAATATGCTGGATACTCTCCTTGTCCGATAAGTGGCCCGCCATTCGAACCACAGGATGTCATTTCTACCTGCGGAATCGTCCCATCACCTAGGAATTCAATTGGTTCGATACACCCTTGGCGGCTGAAATTTGATCCATTCGTATGCCTATGATAAAAAATATACCATTTATCGTTGATAGCAATGATACTGCCATGATTATTTCCACCATAATACATAGGCTTATTTGCTGGCTTATAAGAATCAATGTGAAGATCATTATTACTCACTATTACTCCTCTATATACAAAACCTTTCGTCGGATGGCTGCTAGTAGCGTAACAAAGTTCATGCATGACAACTGAGGAATAGACTAAATAGAAAGTATCCCCTTTCTTCCTTATAGAAGGGGCCTCAAAAAATTCATGTCCTTCAAAACCACTCCCCGCACTGTAAGGTTCACTCGGTGCTACAATAACGGGTTCTTCCAAGATCGTAAGCATATCCGGTCCTAGAACCGTTGCCATCGCCCCACTTCTCGATTTATCGCCAACTGCACAAAATCCGGTATATAGAAATGTTTGATCTCCTTCTGTCAGTACACCAGGGTCAAACTGCGGTTCATCACCCTCTCTTTCTCCTAGTCGTACTCCATCTGAATCATGTACATATCCATAAAATTCATACTTCCCTGCTGGAGTATCACAAACAGCTACCGATACAACGGAGACCTTATCAAGTACATAGTACAAATAATATCTTCCATCCGGACCAAGTGTGACGTCAGGAGCATAAAGGCACATTCTTCCATCAGGGTTCAGCGGGTCATCTGTTTTTTTGTATATTACACCTTCATACTGCCAGTCAGCCAGATCATCTACGGATGCAGACCAGCATACATAATCATTTAAACAATAGGCATGTCCATTAAAACGGTCATGCGACCCATAAACATACACTCTGTCATTAAATACATACGGTTCCGCGTCCGGAATATATTCCCATGACGGAAGATAAGGATTCAATCCTTGCTTTGTCATTATAAGCACCTCTATTTTAATTTTTGATCTCATTATTCCCTTACATTTCAAGTAATGTTCTTGGTTCGTAAAACACTACTATTCGTTGCCAATACTTGAAAGCGTGTACACAGCTTCTCGTTCAGTCGAAAAACGAATCATTCCATCGCACTGATGTAAATCATTTACCTTTTTATTATTGTTATCAGTTAACTGGAAGGGGCCGACCCAGTTTATTTTGCATTCATTTCCGTATAAAGAATGAATGACTGCCCGTTCTATTGAGCCATTATCCCAATGTAAATCAAGGGTAAACCCACCACGAGCTTTAATTCCCTTAACAAATCCTTTCTTCCATTCTTTCGGTATTGCCGGAAGAAAATGAATTGAACCAGTGTGGCTTTGTAGAAGCATTTCAGCAATTCCTGCAGTTCCACCAAAATTCCCATCGATTTGAAAAGGTGGATGGTTATCTAATAGGTTCGGAAGTGTCGAATGCTTCAACATTTCTACTATATTTGAATAAGCAAGTTCGCCGTCCAAAAGTCTTGCCCACATATTGATAATCCAAGCACGACTCCATCCAGTATGTCCCCCCCCACTTTCAAGCCTTCTTTGTAAAGTTGTTCTAGCTGCCATCGCAAGCTCTGGAGTTTGTGTGACGCTAATTTGCTTCCCAGGATGAAGCGCAAATAAATGGGAAATATGGCGGTGCCCTGGTTCTGCCTCCTCATAATCCTCCATCCATTCTTGAATTTGACCATATTTACCTATTTTCGTTTCTGGTAAACGCTTTATAACTTTAACCAATTCTTCTCTAAATTCTTCATCTCTCTCAAGGATTTCACTTGACTCAATACACGCATAAAATAATTCACGCAAGATCTGGCTATCCATTGATGGACCGATACACAACGTTCCTTTTTCACCATTAGGAAGAATATAAGTGTTTTCTGGTGAAACAGATGGACTAGTTACGAGGTACCCCCCCTCGATTTCTACTAAAAAGTCTAAAAAGAATTCTGCGGACTCTTTCATCGTCTCATAACATTGGTTAAGAAAACCTTTGTCACAGTTAAATTGATAATGCTCCCATAAGTGGAGGCAAAGCCAAGCCGCACCCATTTGCCAATAAGTAGCCGGAGGGTAAATATCTTGCGGAGCTGTATCTCCCCATATATCGGTATTATGATGTGCTACAAACCCTCTGCATCCATACATGACCTTTGCTGTTTGTCTGCCATTTACTCGCATTCGTTCGATTAAATCAAATAATGGTTCATGACATTCTGATAAATTACATACTTCAGCAGGCCAATAGTTCATTTGTGCATTAATATTAATCGTATATTTACTATCCCAAGGTGGTCTCATTTTGTCGTTCCAAATTCCCTGCAGGTTTGCTGGAAGTGTGCCAGGTCTACTGCTTGATATCAACAAATAACGACCAAACTGGAAATACAATTCTATTAACTTTTGATCTTCTAACCCACTTTTTACCCTATTCATTCTTTCGTTTATTGGCAACTCGAGTAACTCTTTATTATATTCATCAGTTAAACTCAGCTCCATGCGTTTATAGAAAGCAGAATAATCTTCTATATGATGCTGCTTCAGTTGTTCATACGTTTCACTCACTGCTTGGTCAATCTTTTTGAAACATTCCTCTTCTGGATCAGTGTGACGAAAGGTTGTCTCAGCTGCTAGAAATAACAGGACTGAATCAGCGTCACGAACAATCAGATGTTCGCCAATTGTTTCTACTGTTCCTCCCTCTGCAAAGGCAGATAAGACAGTGGAAAAATCAGATCCACTTTGACCACCACAATTTCCTTCCATAACGAGACTATTTTTTCTTTTTGAAGACACCCTTTCAACATTTCGATTCTGATCTCTTGAAAGTCTAGCAGTAAACGAGATCGATCCAATTTCATTAGATGTAATACGAATAGTGGTTACTTGATTGGGAGAACTGGAGAAAATTTCTCTTTTATATTTTTTATTATTAAAAGAATAATCAACAGATACAATCGCTTTTTCTAAGTCAAGCTTCCTAGTATATCCTTCAACTTCCTCGTGACCAAAATTTAAAAAAAGGTCACCAAGTGTCATATAATGCCTCTGAGTATCAGGTGTTCCTGATAGCGCATAAGTTGCTAGCTGTTCAGCATCACTTAACCTACCTTCCTTTAATAAGGACCTTATTTTTGGCAGGTTTTCCAATGCATCTGGATTGTTTCTATCCCTTGATCCACCATACCAGACCGATTCTTCATTTAACTGAATTTGTTCAACAGATGTTTTTCCATATATCATTGCACCTAATCGACCATTCCCAATAGGTAGTGCCTCATTCCATGTCTTTGCAGGTTTATCAAACCAAATCATATTATTATTCAAGGCTGCTTTCTCCTTCTATCATTTTATCGAATGAATTTCAGAACCGAGTTCGCTCTATATATCAAATTCTCATACCTAGCAACAACTAATTTGACTCATAAGTCATAAGCACTTTTTTCAATCAAAATTAGTGGTAGTAGAAAAGCATAAGGATAGAACCGACGAAGGTATCAAATCTTCATCGGTTCTTATTAAATTGCTCAGCTTCTCATAGCTCTAGTTTACAAATCAGAGTTATCATAAGCTTCTTGCATAATTTCAAGGTAGCGATTAAGGTTTAGTTGTTCAAACCCTTGAACGTACGCATCCCATTCCTTATCTAAATCCTTCGAACCTGTAATGAATTGTAGTGAATTCTGTTCAATATAATCCTTAATATTCGTTTGAATCATCGCAACTTCATCTGCAACAGCAGGATCAATCCAGATTGCCCAATGCGGGAATACCTCAGAAGGCTCTTTTCCTTCATATAAATGTGTTACTTCCTGTAATCTGCGCTCAAATCCTCCATCTGTATAAATGTCTGTCGCTTGGACTAAGCCATCTCTAAATTCTCTTGAATGATAATATTGCGCCAATGCACTCCAATTATCGTTCCGTGGATCTTCACCATCTTCAAGATGAATTAGTGCCAAATTAGGCTCTACCCCTTCTTCAATTGCCACTTCGCCTTCTTGAGGTTCTCTCCAACTTACGTCTTTTTCACCATGATGACTGAGAATACGCCCTTCCTCTGTAAACATGTAATCTACTAACTTAATTGCAGCAATTTGTGCTTCCTCGCTTGCATTATTCGTTAATACAAATGCTCCTCCTGGAGTACTAGGATAGTTATATGTTGCATACTCAGAATGTGGTCCTTTAAGTGGTGCAACAGCATCATAATTTTTTAAATAGTCTTCATCTGTTACAAACATATATGGATGCATAGCAGTAGACGCACCTACAATTTGCGCTTCTGAATTATTCCCTAACTTTTGATGTGCTTCAGTATTTTGTGAAAATGCCCCTTGGTCTATTAACCCCTCATCATATAAGGATTTTATATAAGCTAACCCTTCCTTCCATTCTTCCTTATTTGCTGCCATTTCAACTTTTCCTTTATTCAAAAGCAATCGTGATCTTGAATCATCATAAATGAAGCCATTCATTAAATATGGAATAACTGAAGATTCAGGTACACTAGGTGAGCCACTTAACGGAACCTCGTCTGCTTTTCCATTTCCATTTGGATCTTGCGTTTTAAAAGCAGTTAAGACATCTCTTAGTTCTTCTGTAGTTGAAGGCATGTCCAACTCTAATTTTTCAATCCATGCTGTATTAATCCAAAATTTGTTTCCGTACGAGCAATGGAAACACTCATTTAAATGGGGCAGGCCATAAATATTTCCATCTGGAGCCGTTATCATTGATTCATAGTAAGGGTGACTCGCTATAACTTCTTTAATATTTGGAGCATGTTCATCAATTAAATCATTTAAAGGAAGTACAACACCTTGTTTTCCATAACGTAGTAAATCTGTCTGAGAAAACTGATCAACCCACGGAACAAGAAGGAACAGATCTGCATAATCGCCACTGGCAAGCGCAATATTCCTTACTTCACTTGCAGAAGTACCATCATAAGTCGTTACTTGCCAATCAAATTCGATGTTAAACTTCTCTTCTGCTAATTTCGTGAAGTAGTTGGATGCTAAATTTTGTTCTGCAGTTTGTGGTGCAAAAACCTTTATATTAACAGGTCCACCTTCATTATCTTGTTTGGAGCCTTCTGTTTCGTTAGAACTACAACCAATTAGAACAATACTCGCAAAAAGTATTAGTGATAAAAATAACATCATTTTCTTTTTCATCGTACAATCCCCTTTTCATTAAAATGTTAAAACATTAGCAATCTAGCAAATACATGTAAAGACGACTCATACTATCAATATCTACTTGCATCCCCCCTTTCATTACCAGATTTATCGTGCTTATCCTTTAACTGAACCAATCATCATCCCCTTTACAAAGTGACGCTGAACAAATGGATAAATGATCATAACAGGTAAACTCGCAGCAACGATTAAAGAATATTTCATTAAGTCAGCTAGCTGCTGTCGTTCTAACATTTGGGAGGCATCCATTGAACCAGAAGCGCCGGTATTTAAAATAATTATATTTCTGAGTATCAATTGCAAAGGATGCAGCTCGGGACTCCTTAAGTAAATCAAAGCGTCAAAGTATGCATTCCACTGGCCGACCGCATACATTAAAACAAGAACGGCTATAATAGGCTTAGCCAAAGGTAACACGATTGACCAAAGGAATCGTATATCACTACATCCATCCATTTCACTTGCTTCTACTAATTCGTCTGGTATAGACGATTGAAAGAAAGTACGTGCAATAATAACTTGCCAAACTGCTATAGCATTAGGAATCAGAAGAGCCCATCTCGTATCTACCATTCCTAGCGATTGTACAACTAGATAAGTAGGAATTAACCCTCCATAAAAAAGCATTGTGAACACGATAAATATCATTAAAAACCCTCTGCCAAAGAATGTTTTTCTTGATAACGGATAAGCAATCAATACAGTCAATGTCACACTAATTAACGTACCAAAAAAAGTATAAAATAGTGAGTTAGCATACCCAGTTACAATTTGAGGATTGCTAAAGATAACTTCATACCCTTTAAATGACAAGTCTACTGGCCATAACCAAACCCTTCCAGATGAAACGGCACCAGGGCTGCTTATGGATGCGCTGACAATATAAATGAGTGGGTAAAGTACTATTACCAGTACACTTATTAGAAAAATATAGACAAATGTAAGAAAAAGTCGATCAGTATACGATTCTTTTATTTTACTTTTACGTTTAAACATTGTTTCATCCCCCCCTGTTACCACAAGCTGCTATTAGAAGTTTTCCTCGCAAGTGCATTAACACCGACAAGTAAGACTAGATTAATGACTGAATTGAACAAACCAACGGCTGTTGCAAAACTAAAGTTCGCGTTTAATAAACCAACTTTATAAACATAGGTTGCAATCACTTCAGATGTCGCAAGATTAAGAGGATTTTGTAATAAAAAGACTTTTTCAAAACCAATCGCCATAATGTTTCCTACACTTAAAATTAGAATGATCGTTGCAACAGGCATAATACTTGGCAAATCAATATAAATAATTCTCTGAAGTCTTGTAGCCCCGTCCACTTTTGCAGCTTCATAATGTGATGGGTCCACACCAGATAAAGCAGCCAAATAAATAATGGCTGAATACCCTGCTAGCTGCCATACATCTGACAACACATAAATATCCCTAAACATACTTGGAATACCGAGAAAGTCAATTGATTCCAAACCAAAAAATCCCAACATTTTATTGACTACTCCAAGCCTAGGGGAAAGCATTAATGTTAACATTGACACGATGATAACGGTTGAAATGAAATAGGGTGCATACGTTACCAGTTGAATCGTCTTTTTAAAAATACCATTTCGAATTTCATTTAATGCTAGTGCTAGAATAATCGGAATCGGAAACCCCAACGCTAACGAATACACGCTAAGCACAAATGTATTTCTTATAAGATCCCAAAATTGTGGATTATTAAAAAAGAGTTCAAAATGCTTAAGTCCTACCCACTCACTTCCCCATATACCTTGCACAACACTATAATCTTTAAATGCTATGACGGAATTGACCATAGGTATATATTTAAAAATAAGAAAATATAAAACCGGCGGGATGATCAATAAATAAAATTGCCAGTGTCTATTAAAGGACTTTTTCGCCTTTTGCCATATCGTTTTTCTCACCTCGAATGACACCTTATTCCCTACCTCAACTTTCAATTAAACCACTCCAATCTCTTGTTTTTGTAAACGCTAACAAATTCTAAATTGAATGTAGCATTTTTTTAGAATATTTAGATAGGTTCAATTAAAATTGAATGGGACAATAAAGAAGTACTATAATGTAAACGCTTTACTAACTGCCTTTAATCGCTAAATAAAGAGTCACAACCTTAGCTAATAAGAATGTAAAGAAGAGTGCGAAGGTACAATTGATTTTTTTAGGTACAATAAGCTCAATGCGTGTTTTTATAGTATGAAAAGGTACATTTAACGAAAAAGTGGGCATGTACGACTTGCACGTATTGTTAGCTTAAGCGTACTGTTAGTACCAGACAAAAAATACTTCATTATCATCCCTACTTTTTTAACATTTAATCTATAGATAAAAAGAAGCAAAGAAAAAAAACAAATAGACATGTATCTACTTGTTTTTAAAAAGGTTATTACCGTTTTCAAGCTCTAAATATTTTTTCCCTCATCGTTTGGATTTGTTGCTTGTCTATAAACTTTTGGAGTTACATTTAACACCCTTTTAAAAGCCCTGCGGAATGAATGGGCAGAATTGTAGCCAACTTTTACCGATATCTCTTCAATGGTCAAGTCAGTTGTGATAAGTAACTCAGACGCTTTTGTAATCCGTAATTTCTCAATATAATCAGATAGATATTCACCTAATTGCTCCTTAAAAAGTTGGGAAACAAATTTTTCAGGAAGACCTATTTTTTCTGAGATTCGGTACAAAGATAGGTCAGAATCACCATAGTTTTCTTCTAATAACTCAATTATTAACTTTACAGAGTGATCATTTGTTTCTTTTTTTCTCTTATTTACTAAACTACAATACTCATCTACTATACATTCAAACCTTTTCCAAACTTGTTCTATTCCAAGATTCAGTTGAATCTGTAGCACTTTATCTATTAATGTCTTCGATTCATCACTATATTTGTACGTATCTGAGTAAAATGCCTTTATAAGCGTAGATTTCATTTGTTCAAGTAACTGCTCTACAATTTGAGGCGATAATTCTTTTTCATAAAAATTCTCTTGAAAAATTTGCTTTAATATTTCTTTGATATCATTTGTTTCTCCTGCTCTTAGCAAATTGATCAGACGAAGCTCAAGATCAATTGGATAATAAAAAATGCGAGTTTCTTTTACAATATCTTGATACCAAGAGATCTTGCTCTCATTTATTTCAGTAAACGTAAAGTCTAAGACCTGTCTTGCTTCATAATAAGAACGGCTTATTTGCTGATAACTTTTGAAGGCTTTCCCTATATACGTTGAAACCGAAATACGATATGACTTTTCTACTAACTGAGTAAGTGCATTGATAAGACGTTTTACTTCATGATTAGCATTTGATACTTTTTCTTGATGAAAAGTAAGAATAAAAACAATCTTATCTGAATGTAAATCGGTCATAAGAATCGTTGGTTCTAGTTCTTTGAGCGCGCGCTTAATAATAAAACGTGATGAACTCAACTCTTTATGAATCTCTTTATTCTCCATATCTCCATACCCATTAATTTTCAAGATTCCTACATAGCCAAACTCCCCTTTAAAGAATATTTGCAATTGCTCTGCCCTTTCGGATATTCCTTTCTGTGAGTATACTTCTCCATTCAATAAACTTTTTATAAAAGAATCTTTCAATAATTCATTTTGATTTGTTAGTTCATTTTCTAACGATTGATGATTCGTTATTAACTTCGAAATATTTCCATGCAAAAAGTCAAATTCATTTTTGTGGGTAACAGGCTCCGAACCAAATTGGTCTTTTACTACATTCATTAGATTATTGATAGGTGTACTATCTCTATATGCAAGGAACAAACAAAGTAAGATTCCAACTACTAGCGTACTACCAGTAACAATCCATGTTATTTGTTTAATACTTTCCGCCTTTTTCATTAATCCTTGTTTTGGGATACCTGCAACATAATGCCAACCATTGAAGTCTGACTGAATAGATAATAGCATCGTTTCATTATCTATGATCTTAGGTGAAGAATCTGTATCGCTTTCTAGCTTATTGACAATTTCTTTTGTTTGAACCTCACCAATCCCCATCATTGTAAGAGGATGTCCCTCTTTGTCAGCAACAAAGGCCCAGCCTCCATACTGTTTAGATAAACCTTCTAATAGAACACCAATTTGTTGTTGATCAATCGTCACAACTGCCGTACCCAATGGTTGGTCAAAACTATTAAAGGGCAGCGATTGGACATAACTGATGACAGAAAGCTCTTTTTTATTACTTGTATATGAACTAAGTGGGAGTATTTCACCTTGATGATTTGCTTCTAAAATATTTTTTTTCCATTGATCATAAGAAAGATCATTATAATGATAAATTTCATAAAAATGGTCAGCTCTAAAATAAACGGATCCACCTTTTAAAACAGCATCATAATTATTAAAATAGATATAAAAGTCCTCTAAAAAATCGTTCGAATGGGCATAAGTTGAAATAAAACGTGAAGTTTCTATTAAACTATACATATCTATCTTCTTAGGATCCAATCTAGCAATTAAATGTTGATTAAAATCATAAATTGCAAGCTGTCTAGTAAACCTATCAATTTCCGTTATTCTTCCTTCTAAAATTTCCTTACTCTTATTTAAAATCAACTCACTTGACTCAATTGAACTTTCCTTTGCAACATCCATTGACACTTGGTATGATATTATGCCCGTAATAAGTGGAAATAAAAGAATAATTATGTACGAAATTAAGTATCTTCTGAATGTCTTAGATAATCTAGTGTTTAAAGGCAACAAAATCCCTCCTCCCCAAAAAAAGATAACGCTTTCATTTTCGGGCGATAAAAAAATAGAACCCATTCAGCGTTAATACTACTACTTTATCACGTTTTTCTAGATATAAAAAGAAATTGCTGATTTATTTTAAATGTTGCTTGCGCTACAACAAGTAATAAAACAATCACTGCAACTTGCATAGCTCGCAGTCATTAGTTAAAAGTTAAATAATTGTTTGTCGTACTTAATAGGTTAGGTTGTAAGTTCCGCTCTTGAAAAACTCTACTATTATCATCAAGTTCATTGTTTGAATGAAGTCTAGTAACATCTTCTTATACATACGTTTAGCTTGGCGGTTGAGAAGACATTAAGTGAGGACTAAGAGGAAATTTTGTGGGACAGTTTCTTTCTACCTGCTCTTAATTTACCTTTGCTGATAAGGATGCGTTCTTGAAAACAAAAAAATGCGTTGATATTATGGAATTGTGTGCAAAACGCGTTGCAGCCCCTTCAACTTTATCTGTTCTCTTGATTTCCGCTGTCGGAATTAATCTGCTTTCACACGATTTTCTCAATGACCGCAAAGCATAGTGACTGACCACCATAAGTAAGTTCTTTTTCTCTGGAATAATCCGGATTCCAGCAGGCTTGCCTGGAGATTCCAGGATATCAAATGAAATCCGATTACCACCAAATTAACTAAC
This sequence comes from Halalkalibacter kiskunsagensis, assembly GCF_037027555.1. Classification (NCBI taxonomy): domain Bacteria; kingdom Bacillati; phylum Bacillota; class Bacilli; order Caryophanales; family Bacillaceae; genus Halalkalibacter; species Halalkalibacter kiskunsagensis. The sequence goes on from NZ_JAXBLX010000003.1 coordinate 62,111, forward strand.
AACTTCCAAGTTTCATGGCTCGAAGGTGAGATCAAACTATGCTGTAAAGCGGTGCTTTTTTCTGCAGACTTTCTTCTAATTCTCTTTCCATGAGGATCAGCTCCACTTCCTCTACGGCTAATATTGACTCAGGTATCAAAGCCGTCACAGGGCATGGATTCACCGTATTTTGAGCTATTGGACAACCAATTCAAATTGTATTTTGCTAGCCATATATTCCTCCCATTTAGCACTCATGTTTCTTCGTATGCCGCGCTGCCATCCTTGGCAAAGGAAAAACTGCTATTTTGCGATAAAGTTCCTGTCAAATCTAAATATACTGTGTATTCTTTTTCTTCAACTTTGTACAGTGGTATGAATGTCACTTTATTGCCCTGATCGTCATCCACAGCAAATTCTAACCTATCCTTTTGAAGCTTAACGAATGTTTCATTGATATTGCGATTCGTAATACCCTTCAAAGGAGAAGTCTGTCCAATCTGAGCGAGTAAAACATTTCCAAACATTACCGCCGCTAAACCTTCACTGCCTTGGAGCGGAACTAAATGCAAGAAAATATCGATTTCAATTTCGATTTTATCCTTATTGTTAAAAACACGATCAATAACGATGTACCCGTGCTCCTTCTTAAGGTCAATAAGAATGGAATTGATTTTTATTGCTTTGACTGCTTCTCCCTTTAACATTAGTTTAAACTTTGTAGGTGCAGCGACTTCAATCATGAGCGTAGACGTAAGATTGTCTGGAAATTCCGTAAGCTGAGTAATTTTGGCATTCTTTTCATTCCAAACAACCTTCGATGAGATAAAAGCATTGAGTAGTATTGCGTCCTCGTTTTTGAACCAGATGTTCTTTTGAATTTCACTCATAGCTTCGACTCCCGATGCGGTACAGCACCAGAAGGAATCAAACAAGCCACTAAATTTTTTGACGGCGCAACTCCCCATAGGCTGATGATACTGTGAAAGGCCAGTTTTATCACTTGCACTGTTTAATATGGCATTATATTTCAGAATTTCCATATGGTCCAAATATTCAATCGATGCGGACCATTCAAACAACCTCTCAAGAATACGTTCCGTATTATGTGCACAGCAACTCTCGCTTTCACCACCTTTTAACGCATCTCCAAGCGTTCCAAAGCCTCCCCAGTGTTCCGATTTTTCGGAAACTCCGCCTTTAATAAAGGCAGTGGCCTTTGAGCTGCTGTTTCCGTTTGCGAAAGTCCTTCCTAATAAGTAATCATAAAAATTTACCGCCGCTGTCTTATATTTTTTCTCGCCACTGATGTTATACCTATGCATTACGGCAATAATCATTGGAAGGTGAGTGTTAGCGTGCAGATTTTCAAGCACATCGTTATCGGCTTCAAGATTATCTATAAAATAATCCCTATCGAAAATATTGGCCAATTCGAGTATTTTGGAATCGCCTGTAATGTCATACAGGGTGTAGAGGGAATCACCAATTCCGCCAAACTCATTCACCGGATTAACCTTCGTACAACGGAGGATACCGTCGATTTTCCAGAAGGAAAGATTCTCAAATCGTCTATGAATGTAATATGCTAGATTAACCGCAAGTGCTAGGGATTTATCGCTGCTGAGAAAAATATGACAATCAACCAGTCCTTGCATAATTTTGTGCAAGGTATAGTAGGGTGCCCATACGTTCCTGTTCTCCTCGAATTCCAGCATATCAAGCTTCTCTTCTTCAAATGCGCTCAGATAACCGTTTGATTTTGCACACAAATCCATAATATCAACGATCTCATTTGCTTTTGTTTTCAAAAATTCATCCTTATCAGCATATGCGAATTTGGAGCAGGCAGAAAGAAAATGTCCTACAAAATGTCCTCTAAGACCGCACTCAACGTCTTCCCAACCGCCCAGCGGCTCTGCATTTGATGGGATTCCAGCATTAATTTTAAACGTATGCATAAGTCGATTGGTGTCAAATTCAACAATATACTTTTTTACGAGTTCTCTTCGAAAAGCAAAATATTTGTCTGTCAACACTACTTCATCCAAGGTAAAATTAGTAAACAAACGTGACACCTCTATTTTTAATGAGTAAATTTTAGCGATAAAACAAGCTGTATTATTCTTTATATAGCTGACCTCGATTTCTTTCAAATTAAATGTTTGAGATTGTACGTGTTTTATAAGGAAAGATTTTTTAAGCATATGTATTTATTGCCATTTTATCATGCTCCATCAACTTTTCAGCAGTCTCGACTGTAGAATTCCTCCACCTAATTCCACTCTGCATTGCCACTTCGCCACGTTTTATTATGAATAGGTTTGAAAATATCAAGAACAGCTACTAAAATATCCTCATTTATTGGTTCCTCAGTCCATTTAATATTTCGAGTTATGTTTTTTACACTTGCAGTACTAACTAAAGTAGTAGGAATCAACTCATTTTGTACAGAATATTGAATAGCTAATTTAGCCAGATCTTCACCGTGTTGTTTACAATATTCCGCAGCTTTTTGACACGCCTGCTTTATTTCCTCATCAGCAGGATGCCAATCCGCTACAACGCGTGTGCTTAATAATCCCATTGAGAGCGGAGAAGCATTAATTAATCCCACCTGCTTTTCTTCTAATAAAGGGATAAGAGATAAAAGAGACGTATCATTTAATGAATAATGACAATAGGATAGAATAACATCTAAATCTGCTTTGCTAAGAACTTTATCAAAAATAGATAGAGGTAATCCAGATACTCCGTAAAATCGAATTTTACCCTGTTCTTTTAACTCCTCTAATGCAGGAATTCCTTCCTCTATCACTTGATCATAAGAGCCAAATTCAATATCATGTAATAATAAAATGTCTACATAATCCGTACCCAATCTTTGAAGACTTTCCTCTAAACTTTTCGTTATACTGTTCTTTGAAAAATCAAACTCATCTTTACCATATCTACCCGCTTTAGTAGAAAGGTAATATTTATCTCGTGAAATATCTCTTAATGCATTCCCTAGAACCGTCTCTGCCTTTGTTAATCCATAAAATGGTGAAACATCAATCAAATTAATGCCTTGATCAATGGCAGCATGAACAGACTTAATTCCTTCATCTTCATTAATTTCCCTAAAAACCGCCCCAAGTGACGACGCACCATAACTAAGTACAGACACATCTAATCCAGTTTTTCCTAATTTTCTATATTTCAAAATTCTTCCTCCTCTTTTCTATTATTAAGTTTGTAAAAATCTATCGCATTTTTACCAAATACCAATTCTCTTTCTTCCTTTGAAACATAGTTTATAAGTGTATCGTTTAATAGATTGTAAACATCTTTATAACTAGCTGCCATAAACAAACTGGCCAATCACTTCCATACATAACACGGCGAATCCCTAAAACATCCATGATATGATATACATAAGGAATAAACTCCTCTTTTTTCCATTCTTGGTGGTTTGCTTCTGTTACCATTCCGGATAGTTTACAATAGATGTTTGGGTGACTAGCAATTTCAGCCATTTGACTTTTCCACGGTTCTAATTTCCCTTGTCCAATTTCTGGCTTAGCAATATGATCGATTACACCTCTAATTGACACATGATTTAATAATTCACATACGGCAGAAAGATGACTGGAATGAACTAAAAAGCTCGACTGGAAGATCAATATTCCAAAAATAAGAGAACGCTTTCAAATAATTTGGACTTAATCCATATTGGGATCATAAAACAGATTCCAACAAACTTCGGATTTTTTCTAAAAGTCTCCAGTTGTTTCTCATAAGAAGAATTATCTATGTCAATCCACCCGATTACACCAATGATGGATTCAGGACGTTCACTTAGTGAAAGAATAAATTCAGTTTCTTCAATGGTTGGAGCAGCTTGAACAGCAATCGTTTTTCTATACCACACCCCTATAAATGTTCTAAATCTAATTAAAAATTGTACAAATATAGCTTATCACCAAAAATTCGAAATAAAAATTACATTTCTTGCTTTTTTTATACTATTTTTTGATATAAAGTATAGGTGATAATAATGAAAGCAATAAAAAAACACTAGTTCTCCCTAGCTACTTTGATGAACTCTAGTGCAGGGTATCGGTTACATCGACTTCTTTGGGAATTAAACGCAAGCTATGAGGTGATCAATCAAGACATGAGCTTAAGTTTCTCGAATATTATCGAAAAAGTCGTAGGGACAAGTGTCATGTGGAAGAATATGTCTGCCTTTCTGAATCACAAGGCGCAGCAACCATCCGATTTGACGGTTATACAGATGACTATTTAACAGGTCTAGTCGCAAGAGACAACTGGGCTTAGCTAAATGATGACATTGTCATAGCCTACTTAAGAGCTCATTTGCGAACACACCAATTTGTGAGAGAATACCCGCCTAAGGCTGCAAAACTATTAAGTGAATCAACAGGAATTTCACATGAGATCACCACGAGTATTGTCTCAAAAGTAAGTTGGGATGCTGCTGTTTACAAACAAGACTTAGAAACGTTCCAAAACCTTTCCGTTACAGGTCATGCTTTCTCTGAAAATCTAACTGGTTCTCATACTAATAATTGTAAATTGTATCCCCTATAAAGGATATATCTCAATGAAGCTTCAAAAATGTTAAACCTGATGAGAGTCTTTGATGACCGATAGAGGGAGAGTGGAGTTTGGAGTATTTGTATTAGAAGGCGGGTGATTGAGTTTCTACCTACAAAACCTATTCACGATATAACGCGGGACTTGTTATGTTAAAAAAGCGAACGAAAAAGATTCTTCCCTCCCTTTGCTTCTATTTTTACCAATCGAGAAAAAGTACTTGTCCCCAGTACCTAAAAGTACTGAGGGACAAGTACTTAATCCTAATGTTTTTCATAACTGCACATTATCATTTCCTTATCTATGAAATTCAAATCCTAATTTGTAGAATTACTATAGAATTTATTTAGCTATTTCACCTTCCTTATGGAGAAATCATATCTTTTTTCGGAAATGATAATGATGCTATTTTCATAATGAGTAAACTGAGTAAACTGACACCAAAAACAGGGATTAACCCAGGAATGTACAGAAATAAAAATAGTACAATACCTAATCCTATAATCATAATGATTGTTTGGATTGGTTTACCTATAGCTAAAAACAACGAATACTTTAAGTATTGAACCATTCTTAATTCAAAATGAACAAAAACAGGAAATATATAGATGATAGTAAGCAAATAGACAAGGGTAATGACGAAGGTTACGATCATCAAAGAATGGTGTAAGAGGCTACTATCTAATTGTTGTAGTACTCGTAGATTTATGTATAAAATAACTCCAACTATCGAAATCACATAACCGAGAAAATTTGCTTTAAAGAACTCTACTTTAAACGTATTCCAAAATAATTTCAAGATCGGAACTTCTTCTGGTTCCATAACTAGCTTTCTCGTAACAGCAAATAGTGCTACAGTAGCCGGAAAGACTCCCAAAACAAAAAGTCCCAAGAAAGAAAAAACTACCCATAACATATTTAACAAAAATAAATTAAATCCGAACATCCCTAACCGGATGTACCAGTCTGTAAAACCCTTCATGTTCATTCCCCCTCTCACTTGATCGAAAACTCTCTCCTCATTCAACCAAACGATAAACAGCATCAAAGCAGAAACTAGTCACTTCTTCATTATTGCTTTGATGCTTGTATTTTTCTATTCTATGAATCAGACCTTCTTCACTTTGTTCTCTTTATTAACCTTTTACAGAACCAATCATAACGCCCTTTTCAAAGTATTTTTGTATAAAAGGATAGACAATTAAGATCGGTAATGTTGATACGATAATCACCCCATATTTAATTTGGTCTGCATATCTTTGTGCATATCCTCCAGCAGCCCCCCCACTACCGGCTCCTTCAGCAAATACTTGATTCGATATCAAAATATCCCTTAAGACGATTTGCAACGGTTGTAAACTATAATCTCGAACGTAAATTAAACCAGTAAAGAAGTTGTTCCAATGAAAAACTAAATAATAGAGTCCAATGACAGAAATAACTGCTTTAGACAGAGGCATTACAATTTTCATAAAGAACCTAAAATGATTACAGCCGTCAATTGAAGCAGCCTCATACATTTCTCTAGGAATCGTATGCTCAAAAAACGTTCTTGTAATAATAAGATTAAAGACATTGACCGTTGCTGGATTCAAAATGAAAACCCACATCGTATTAATTAAGTTTAAATCTTTCATTAAAAGATAAGTAGGAATTAACCCGCCATTGAAGAACATCGTGAAAATAAAGAAAAACATTAACAATCTTCTAGCTCTGAATTCATACCGTGATAAAACATACGCAGCCGGTAATGTGAACAATAAGTTCACGAAAGTTCCTCCAAAAGCGTAAATCATCGTATTTCTATAACCAGTCCAAATTCTTGAGTCCTGAAAGATCTCTTGATATCCAAACAGACTAAACCCTTTTGGAAATAATAACACTTGCCCAGTCGAAACAAGAGTAGAGTCACTGACTGATGCAATGACGACAAAATACAATGGATAAGCAATGATCAAGAAAATTAAGATACATGTCATATAAACAAAAATATCAAAAAGGACATCTGAACTCTTTCTATGTTTAAAAAGACCCACGTTACTCCCTCCTTCACTCTTTTTACCACAAGCTAATTTTTGAAGTTCTCTTTGCAATGTAGTTCATCAAGACTAATAAAGAAAAATTAATTAGTGTATTAAATAATCCAATTGCCGCAGCATAACTAAATTGATTAGACATGATACCGACCTTATACACATACGTTTCTATTACTTCTGAAACTGGTAAATTTAACGTGTTTTGCATTAAGTAAATTTTCTCGAAGCCTGTACTAATAATTGTACCCATATTAAGGATTAGGAGAATAATAATTGTAGGCACAATCGCTGGGAGCTCTACATTTCGAATGATTTGCCACCTACTAGCTCCATCTACCTTCGCAGAATCGTATAATTGTGGATCAACACTGGCAAGCGCAGCTAAATAAATAATGCTATTCCAGCCGACATGCTGCCAAACATCGGATAACACATAAACCGGTACAAATGTATTGGTAGAAGCTAATAAGTTAATATGTCCAAGTCCAATCGTATTCATAAAGTGCCCAACAATCCCCGTGTTTGGTGATAATAAGACATTTAATAACCCAACTAATACAACCATTGAGATAAAGTGTGGTAAATACACCGTTGTTTGTAACACTCTTTTTGCTCGTTTAAATCGTATTTGGTTAATTAATAACGCCAAAATAATAGGAGCAGGAAAACCAACAATAATTGTTGTCAAACTAATAACAAGTGTATTTCTCATCAAATCGGTAAAAATATGACTTCCAATAAACTGCTGAAAATACTTTAATCCTACCCATTCTCCACCAGCAAGACCTGCGACAAAATCATATTCACGAAACGCTAGTTGAATTCCATACATCGGTATGTAATTAAAGATAAAAACACAGGCAATCGCAGGAAGGATCATCAGCCATAATTGGTAGTCTCGCTTAAATGTATTAAAGATCGTTGGCTTTTTTTGTACAGTTATGCTAGTCATCGTACTCATTTTTTTGGTTTGAGGATTTATAAAGGGCATAATTGATTCTCCTTTATTTATGGAAGATGCTATACCTTCGATAAATGGTATAGCATCTCCAAATGATTTAATTATTGAATTTCAGCTACATACTCATCGTAATACGATTGCATGATTTCAATATTTTCATTAATTCCCATGTTTATCAATTGTTCCACATAGCTATCCCACTCTGCTTCAATTCCACCTTCAGTAATCCACTGAGAATACTTTGCCATAGCTAGATTCATAAGCTCTGTGTTTACTAAGGTCATCTTATTGTTGTCATCAATACTGTATTTTACAAACATGCCAGGAAAAACATCTTTAATAGGGTCTACGTTTTCAAAAGCAGGCAAAAGTGGCTCTGTTTGCGCTCCAACTGATTGCATGTCAGTACCTAACGTTAAGTCTAATGAATCTGCAATGTACATCGGTCCGTTATCCGCCCATGATGTTGTCCATTTCCACGTACCTGGATCCATATTTTCATCTTGTGGAGGTAATACACTATATGATCCATCCCCATTATCTTCAATATTTGTTCCTAGCGATCCGAATAATACTTGCATACTCACTTCTGGATCATACAATTCATTGATAAATTTCATAGCTGCTTCTTTGTGTTGACTGTTTGCAGATATTTGAACCATATTCATTCCATAATTTAATTGATTGTAATCATAGCTCCAAGATACGTCATCCGTAGAATTTGCGGATGTTTTCACTTGTGGCATCGCAACATATTGAGAAGACAACTCATTGCCGAATCTGTCCGTTAGCTCCCACCCATAAGTGTATCCCACTTTTCCAACTGAGCTCTCGCCACGGGCAATAGATTGATATCTTGTATAATCTTGTGTAAATACTTCCGAATTAATTAACCCATCCTTCCAAAGCTTATGCAGAAATTCAACTACCTCTTTATATCTCTCATCGATCAAGAAGTTGTTTACTACACCGTCTTCAACAAAATAACCTTGGCCGCCACCACCTGAAATGGTCATACCAGTACTTCCTAAAAGTACAGTAGGTTGAAAGAACCCAAACCCTGTCGTTCCTGTTGGAGAGAAGTCCATTGGAATTTCATCATTTGGATCTCCGTTTCCATTTGCATCTTGCTCTTTAAACGCTTTTAATACTTCATATAATTCATCCCAATTCGTTGGCATGTCTAATCCTAGATTATCTAACCACTCTTGATTGATAAATTGTCTAGTTGCTGTTTCAGGCCAAAATCTTTGGTACTTAGGCAAACCGAAGATCTTTCCGTCTAGTTGCGTTGCAATAATTCTAGTTTCGGGCTTTTCTTCAAACATCGTTTGGACATTTGGTGCATGTTCATCAATTAATTCACTTAAATCTTCAAATAACCCTGTAAACCGTGCAAAATCGGCGTCTGTAATCACATTAGGTCCGACAATTATATCTGGAATATCACCACCAGCTAGCATTGCCCCTTTTTTCTGATCCCAATCAGCTGAAACCTCTTCCCATTTTATTGATACCCCAGCACGTTCTTCAGCCTCTTTTAACCACTCCATCTCTGACAAGTCGTTTGTTAAAGCGTGTTTAAGAATAATACCTTCTAGTACTACTCTACCGTCTTCTGTTACTTCTTTGCTTGTATCTTTACTACAACCGACGAGTGCAACGATCAAAAAACAAAGAACTAGAAATACAGACGATACTTTTTTCATACTGCTTCCCCCTATTTTTCAATTTCACAAACTCATTTTCGAGCCAGCAATTACTCTGAACGAATCACAACACCCTTTCATTCCCCCTAAAAAAAGTGATGAAAAAAAACTTAACTTATACGTATAATTGACTTACTATCTTCAGCTCACTCGGATAATATATTAACTATTCAGAAAACAGAATGCGCTTTCAAATCAGTTAACAATTATCCCTTCAAGCCTGTTTGATAGAAAGAGGCAAATCTCTTTTTATCTATATTAACTAGATAAAAAGGGGGCATACGTATAAATGAGTAACCTTTTACAAAATATTTAATCTTTTTATTAATGAACTTATAATAACACTAGGCAACTCAAGTTGTCGGTAGTGAATTTATCATAATAAGTAGATTAATCCGACTTTAAATTCGCGCAATAATTGTTCTACTTTTACATTGAAAACACTAGTTTCTTCTTTTAAGAACATTACAAGACTAGAAGACACAATGCTATGCACAAAATAGAAGCAAAAAGAAAGGTTCCTCCCTATTGAAACACGGCAACTCTCTAGTTATGATTCATCAAATTTATGGTGCTGGTTTATTTTCAAAAGCTGGTTTTTCCTTAATTAATAAAGGAATTGATACATTTCTAGAGAATTAAAAAGTAAATTTCATGACTTTGAACAACTTGAAGCTGCCTTTGCAAGGTAAGTAGTTATAGGTAAAAAGAATGACTATTACAGTACTGAACACGTCCGTAATTTAGGAGGGATTGTTTTATGGGGGACTACATAAAAACTGACGTCAGCACACCTATTGACTTTATTAGTGGTGGACAATTTATTGCAACAGAATCTTGGAAACATATGAAAAGAAATATTGATGATATCTATGTGGCCATCATTAATATAAACAATACGATTTATATAGAACAGGGTGGAATTCAATATGAAATAAAACCAGGAGATGTTTTCTTCCTTATACCCAATCAGTTACATTTCGGATATAAAAATTCAGATATAGGAACTTCTTACTATTGGTTTCATTTCTTATTTCCTTCTTCCTTTGAACTACTGAATGAACGAAAAATGGAAAATGAAGTCATGGCCATTCGTTCAACTCATTACTCGCCTACAACTAAGTCTAGTTCTTCCATTTTATTACCGGTTCATTCCACACCAAAATATGTCGAAAGAATACAGATTTTATGTAAACAGTTACTCGATGTCTCAAAAGCGAATTATTACAACCACTATTGTGATAATTATCTCGCTACCTCCTTGCTTATTGAACTATCAGAACAGACGATTACGAATTTTAACACAACAAATCAAAAATCAACAACAGAGCAAAAAATAGTCAAGATTTTAGAATGGATCCGAATTCATGCAATGACTAATATCTCCGTTAATAAAATCGCAACAGAATTTAATTATAATAGCGATTATTTATCACGTATCTTTAAAAAGAGTACCGGAATGAATCTACAAGAATACATTCATATGATTAAAATTTCAAAAGCAAAAGAATTACTAATACGTACGAATGAGAGCATTAAAATGATCGCATTTGCAATCGGAATTAATGATGAAAAATACTTTATGAGACTGTTTAAAAAGTACGAAAAAGTTACACCTTCTGAATTTAGACAAGCTTATTATCGCGTCCTAATGAATAATGAGTAATCTTTTTGTACACTATCTAACAGCCCCGACTTACTTGCTCTCCTTACATAAAAAAGAACCGCCTATTTCAGGTGGTTCTCATTTCTTGAATGTGAGATTCAAGATCAATCATCTAGTCTATTTTCAGAAACTGAATTTAAGATTTTTAGGTTGTACACTCTACCAGCAATCCTCCCCTCAGTTGATGTAAATTTCACTTCTATTTGTTGTTTTCCTTCAGTCAATTCTAGTGGTATTTCGTAGATGACATCATATAAACCGTCGAGACTGTTGGCTTTAAGTTTTTGATTGGCAATGACTGTACCATCAATTAAAATGTGAAAGTCACGCTTGTATTTTTTCCCATCTACGACTAAATTTCTGTCGCCCCCAAAATAACTGACCTGTAGGTTCATTTGTTTTGTTGGCTCGACTGCCATAACATAACTAAAAAATCCCTCATCTCGGCTATCACGCCAACCCTTTTGAACAATATTTAAATAACCAGACGCTGAGTTTTCCTTATTAATTCCATGCTCCACTTCTGGCTGTTGTTCATTTGGTTGAACTTCATCAACCGTTCTCGCTCGTAATAGATTTAGCTCTTCTTGTTCTAAATCTATAAACGTCTTATATGCATCTTCGTCCATTACGTTCCAATATAACGTATATCGCTCGTGATGCAAATTATAAAACGGAATAAGAGTTACTTCCACATTTCCAGGTTGTCCTACTGCATCCGTTTTAAAGGTCAATGATGATTCTTCAACTGGTCTAATCCAACTATTCAGGTCATTTCTATTCGCAATTAGACTAGGCACATCAATCAATGGATGGTTGTTCAATTTCAGATGGTCCCCTAGAATATCATTTTCTGGGAAACCTTCTCTCCCTAACGCTCCTGCGAGTACAACTGGCCCATACATAATTCCAACTCGTTTCGGATCATCTTTAGCTACGTAAGTATGAAGATCCATTGGCAGTTCAATCACTATGCTTTCTCCTGTAACCCATCTTCTAGAAACTGTTACATATCCTTTATCGGTACTTTTATATGTTTCTTTGCCATTCACAACTACCGTTACAGCTCCTGACACCCAATAAGGCACACGAATATGGATGTTGAGAAATTCACCAGTCGCTCGCTCAACATAAAGTCTCGTTTGGTTTGACCTAGGAAAGTCTGTTTCTTGTTTTATCGTTACCTTCTCATTATCCATTTTTATTCGTGAAGCAATAAATAAGTTTACATATAAGTCTTCATTCGTTTGATAATAAATGTTTCTTGTATAGCGCGCTGGATTTTCCATCCCTGTACCTGTACAGCACCAAAAAGAATTATCTGGTGAACAGTACACTTTGAAGTGACCTGGCTGCGTTGACACGAAATACGTTTTCATCCCTGAGTCAGGATCCTGTGATGCTAGAATATGGTTATATAATGCTTTCTCATAGTAATCCATATAATCAGCTTGCTTGGACCAGTGAAATAAGTGCTCAGTTAGCTTTAACATATTATAGGTATTGCACGTTTCCGTCGTTTGGATGCCCAATTTTTCTTGGTTGGTAGGGCCAAAATGTTCGTTTATACTATTTCCCCCAATAATATAAGAACGGCGTTTTGTTACTTCTTCCCAGAAGAACATGGCCATTTTTTTATATTTTACATCTTTCGTAATTTCATAGATTTTTGCAGCGCCAATTACCTTTGGAATTTGAGTATTAGCATGTTTCCCCTCGAGTTCATCAACTCCTCTAGACAAAGGTTCAAGTATTGCTTTGTGGGAAAATCTAATGGCAAGAGTTAAATAATCGCGATTGCCTGTAATCGTATAAAGATCTACCATCGCTTCATTCATTCCACCGTGTTCACAAGTAAGCATTTTTTCAAATAACTCATCATTCAAATGGTCTGTCCCTTTTTTCGCCCAATCTGCAAGCTTTTTTACGACCATTAACGCTTTTTCATGGTTCATTAACGTATAACTATCGATAAGCCCTGCAAAAATTTTATGAATACTATACCAAGGCACCCATTGCCCAGCGAGGCTAAAATGTTCAACCTCAAACTCACCTGTGAAAGTTTTATCAAAACAGGTTCTAGGAAAACCACTCACATATCCATCCTCATCAAACCTTTGAATATAAGCAAGTTCATCAACAGCATAGTCTACCTTTTGCTTTAATTCTTCGTCCTCTGTAACGGCATACATTTGTGCTGTTGCTGAAAGCCAATGACCAATGGAATGTCCACTGATTCCCGTTGATTCCCACCCACCATAACGCGGCTTTTTAGGAGATTGGGATACTGCTTCATAGCACGGGGCAACTAGTCGATCAATATCAAGATAGAGCAAATATTCTTTTCCTTTTTCTTGTGAATTTTTAAATATACCATCGAGCAGTTTAACGTTTTTCATTTATGTAACCTCCATAACATAATTCAAAAACCTCTCCCTAGATTCATATTTAATTAACCACTTCTTTTGTGAATATACCATGTAATATAAGCTTTGTCGGTAGTGTAAGAAAGACAAAAGATAGACAAATCCGACTTCGCAGAAAAGGGTTCTGCCACTTGGGTGTTTGCCAAATTGCAAAAAATGTTCCTTTAGTATGTCTTATAAGATTCAAAACTCCTTTTAGCTAGCATAAAATCAAGGTATTGGATACTTTACCCAACACCTTGATTTATTTGAAAACTCTACAAAACTAATTGGTGACTCAAATACACTTATTAATAGAATGTTCGTCTTTCTTACCATCCTCTAATTTTTTTCTCCTATTAATACTGTCAATGTAACTTAAGATTTAACAACAATAAGCGACCTTGTAAATTCTTAAACGAATCACAAGGTCGCTTTTACACTTTCCTCAATCATTACTTTTTTTACCCTTCAACTTACTTTATTCATTAAACTATTATTTACCATTCTAACCTCGGACTGTTTCGGAATTATCATAAAATTGATTCAATAAATAAGTTAGGTAGGAATTCAGTTCAAATCGATCTTTATTAACAAAATCAGACAAGTTTAATTTACTTTCTCTAGACATCACTTTACCTCCTTTGTTTTAAAATTCCTTATCTTCTAACTTCCCAAACTATCACTCTTTTAAACATATAATCACTGCTCCACCTTTCATAATTCTTCCTCACAAGTAGTGAACAGCACTCCACGTGTGATGAGATTAGATAACAGACACTGTAATGGCCGTTGCTGCAATTTTAACTTCTATAACAAAAAAAAGTGAAATTATTCCATTTCCATTTCTCTTTCGCTGCTGATTTTCATGGTATATCTCATAGTCATAATCCTTTCATCCGTACAAAAGTCTTAATTGATCCATTACCAGTTAGTGTTACAAAGTTGTTGGTTAAAGGAATAAATTCGCATAACGATACGTACATATTCTAAATGAACAATCTTAGCCCAAATTCTTTAATTTTTTTCTTTGTGCCTCTTGATCTTTTGACTATATGTTGATAATCTAGAGTAGCGTTATTTGGAGAGGGAATATTTACTAAGTCGGGTCTTTCCAAGCAGATAATTTTGACCACCTACTTTAATGGAAATTAAGGCCATAGTGACTCTGGGTCAAAAGCCGATTGGCAACTTTAGTTGCCTTATTGATTGAGTTAAAAGCTCAAATTTTATAAGTTGGTTACTTTACAACCAGTGCATTTGCACATCAACTTGTGAAACGGTCAATAAGAGTGCTAAAAAGTGATTATTTGCTATTATAGACTCTGATCCTATTAAGATATTTTGAATATTAAAGAGCTTTCTACCATATTATTTTTTGACTTTTATGGTAGTACACACATATATATGACTTATTGTCATGGATTTCCTTATGCCTTTTTAATATTATTGATGATATCTTAGCAAGTGTTGTGCGCGATGATGCGTTTTACACTTGCTTTTTTGTTGTTTTAAAACGTTTTTTGAGGGGTAATCGGTCCTAAGTAGTTAATGCTGCTAATTAGGTGTTAGACCTCTCTTTCAATTGCAAAATCTATTTAGTTAGGAGATAGGATAATGGGAAAAGCGCTTATTATTGGATGTGGCGGGGTGGCATCTGTTACCATCCATAAATGTTGCCAAAACAGTGAGGTATTTGAAGAGATTTGTATCGCAAGTCGTACAAAATCAAAATGTGATGACTTAAAAGCCAAATTAGATGGCGGAAAGACGAAAATTACAACAGCACAAGTTGATGCCGATAATGTCGATGAGCTAATTGCTTTAATTGAAGAAGTCAAACCAGACATCGTTATGAATTTAGCTTTGCCATATCAGGATTTAACAATTATGGATGCTTGTCTTGCAACGAAAACGAACTACTTAGATACAGCCAATTATGAGCCGGAAGATACGGCAAAATTTGAATACAAATGGCAATGGGACTACCGAGAACGTTTTGAAAAGGCTGGAATTACCGCTCTTTTAGGTACCGGCTTTGACCCTGGAGTGACAGGTGTCTTTTCTGCACATGCCCTTAAACATCACTTTGATGAAATTGAAACTATCGATATTCTTGACTGCAACGCAGGAGATCACGGGTACCCATTTGCTACGAATTTCAATCCCGAGATCAATATCCGTGAAGTGTCTGCAAATGGAAGTTATTGGGAGAACGGTGAATGGATCGAAACGAAACCGATGGAAATTAAACGAGTGTACAACTTCCCTGAAATCGGTGAAAAGGATATGTATTTATTACACCATGAAGAAATCGAATCTCTCGCCTTAAATATTCCTGGGATTAAGCGAATTCGATTCTTTATGACATTTGGTGAAAGTTATTTAACTCACTTAAAATGTCTTGAAAATGTCGGGATGACTTCGATTGAGCCAATTGAATATGAAGGGAAAAAAATCGTTCCACTTCAGTTTTTAAAAGCTATGTTACCTGATCCATCTTCTCTAGGTCCACGTACTAAAGGGAAAACGAACATTGGTTGTATCTTCAAAGGGAAAAAAGATGGAAAAGAGAAAACGTATTATGTATACAATGTGTGTGATCATGAAGCATGCTATAAAGAAGTAGGATCACAGGCTGTAGCTTATACAACAGGCGTTCCGGCGATGATTGGTGCGATGATGCTGATGACTGGAACGTGGAATAAGGCAGGCGTATACAATATCGAGGAATTCGATCCAGACCCGTTTATGGATGCATTGAATAAGTGGGGATTGCCTTGGAAAGAAAGCTTCAATCCAGAGCTAGTCGATTCTGAGCCTATCAAACACCCGGAGACTGTACGTTAGTATGCGGTTTGAAGAATTACCAACACCTTGTTACGTAGTAGATGAAAGTCTTCTGGAAAAGAACCTTAAGATTCTAAACGCAGTCATGGAACGTACAGGTTCAAAAATTATCCTGGCACAAAAAGCATTTTCGATGTCTACGTTGTATCCATTAATCGGGAAGTATTTAAGTGGTACAGCATCAAGCGGGTTATATGAGGCACGTCTTGGTCATGAAGAGATGGGAAAAGAAAATCATGTCTTTGCCCCTGCTTATCGTGATGATGAGATCGATGAAATTATCTCATATTGTGATCATATCATCTTTAATTCCTTCTCACAGGTAGAAAAGTTTAAAGACAAAGTTCTTCAAGCTGGTAAAAAAGTTGGCTTGCGCATCAATCCTGAATGCTCTACTCAAGTGGGGCACGCGATCTATGATCCATGTTCACCAGGTTCGAGGTTTGGTGTAACAAAAGAGAATTTCCGTCCGGATTTGCTTGATGGTGTTTCGGGACTACATTTCCATACACTTTGCGAACAGAACTCTGACGATTTAGAAACAACTCTTAACGCCATTGAAGATAAGTTTGGGCCTTGGCTATCCCAAATGGAATGGATCAACTTTGGCGGCGGTCACCATGTAACGAGAGAAGATTATGACATCCCATTACTAGAAAAATGTATTAAGAGAATGCAAACGAAATATAATTTAGAAGTCTATCTTGAACCAGGAGAAGCGATTGCTCTTAATGCAGGCTATCTCGTTACGACTGTCCTTGACACGATGCAAAACGGTATGGGGATAGCGATCCTTGACACATCTGCAACGTGTCATATGCCGGATGTACTTGAAATGCCTTATCGCCCTCCTCTTCTTGGATCAGGGGAAGCAAATGAAAAGCCATTTACGTACCGCCTTGGCGGGCAAACTTGTCTGGCAGGCGATGTAATTGGAGACTATTCTTTTGATCAAGCATTACAGACTGGAGATCGCATAGTGTTTGGTGATATGGCAATCTACACGATGGTGAAAAACACCACTTTTAACGGCATGCCTTTACCAGCTATCGCTGTGAAAGATAAAGATGGAGATTATCATATCGTGCGTGAATTTGGCTATCAAGATTTTAAAATGAGACTCGCCTAATAGAATATAATCTATGTGATAGGAGCATAGTCTCGAATGTCATGCTCACATAAAGACTTATTAAAGAACCAGATTCTACATACAGAATCCGGTTCTTTTTATTTTAAATAAGCTCAAATACATAATATTTAGACATTTCCTGCGATAATCGGTTATAATGGAAAGAAACGGGTATAAAGAGGCTGATATTTTTGTTTTATAAGAGAATAGAGTTCAAGAATGTTGTTGGACAGAAAGTAAAAGTCACTGAAATCCCTGTAGTAGCAGCAAATGACCGTTATTATTTTATGATTCAAGCTCGTTTGCAACTCTTTATTTCATCACTTTACAAGAACCCTCAAGAAAAAAGTAGCTATTCCTTTCGAGAGTATTTAAAACGAAAAATAAGATGGTCTGATTTCGAGGATTTATTTCATGATTATAGTAAGACAAATTCCTGATCCCTAGTGTTTTAAAAGAGGCTACTGCAAAGGTTGGGTTTTACCTTTGCAGTAGCCTCTTTCACATTGAGGGGCAAGAACCCTAATTTAAAGTCGCACATACTACCTTCTTGTTCATTCCCTAAACACTAGTTGAAACTCATTTTCTAACTTTTCACTTTGTTCGATACGTAACTGGCTTAGTGTTTCTTATATTTTCTTTTGAAGTAAGAGCCGCATATTACATGTTTATTATATTCGTGCTCTAATGCTCCCATTGTTTATTACCTAATTTTAGCAAATAGGTGAAGATCCGAAGTAAAGACTATTACGGAGCAACATTTGCTTGATTTTCCGTTTCTTCCACACCATCTAACTCTTCGCTTATGATTGGACTTTTAATAAACAAGGCAAGAAGAAAACAAATACTCGCAAAAACAAGACCAATCGCAAATACATTCTGAACCCCTGCAATTAAAGCCTCCGCTTGATTCGCTACTACATTCCCACTAACACCTTCTAAAAATTTCATTTGACTAGAGCTCATCACAGTAACAAATACTGCAATCCCAATTGCACCGGCTACTTGAACCAATGTGTTGATGATCGCTGCGCCATGGGGATAATATTTTGGCGGCAGTTGGTTCAAACCATTTGTTTGGACCGGAGTCATTATTAACGCAACCCCAAGCATTAAAGAGCAGTGTAAAATTATAAAAGTAGTAACAGATGTTAAGATCGTGACTTTTGAAAAAAAGAACATCACAATGACGACGATTGTAGAGCCAGGTATCACGAGTGCCCTCGGTCCAAATTTATCAAACAATCTTCCAGACATTTGCGAGATTATGCCATTTAGAATTCCTCCTGGCAAAAATGCAAGTCCTGTTGCAAAAGCCGTTAAGAAAAGTCCCTGTTGCAAAAATAATGGCAAAATGATGAAGGAAGAAAACAATGTCATCATTAATACGACGGTAAGAATGGTTGCAAGAGTAAACATTGGAAAGCGAAAGGCTCTGACATCAAGAATCGGTTCCTTGAGCTGTAACTGGCGCTTAACAAAGACAATCAAGGAGATAACCCCCATTGCAATGAAAAGATAGACTTCTGGGTGTGACCAGCCTGCGGTTCCTTTTCCTGCTTGACTGAAACCAAAGACGATACCGCCAAATCCTAAGGTGGAGAACACAATGGAAGGAATGTCTACCTTTGGTTTTGTTAGTTTTGTAATATTCTTTAAATAAATGAAAGCAAAAACCAATGAAAAAACAATAAATGGCAAGACAAAGAAGAATAAGAAACGCCAATGGAACATTTCTACAATGATTCCTGATAGTGTAGGTCCGATCGCAGGAGCGACCATAATGACCAGACTAACCATTCCCATTGCCGATCCCCTCTTTTCCTTTGGAAAAAGGACTAATACGGTATTCATCATTACTGGAATTAATAAACCCGTCCCGATTGCTTGCACTAAACGGCCAACGAAAAGGATGGAAAAGTTAGGAGCAAAAGCACAGATCAGTGTTCCTACAGCAAATATACTCATAGCTCCTAAAAAGATTTGTCTCGTCGTAAACCATTGTAATATTAGCGCCGTTATCGGGATTAGAATTCCAACAACAAGCAAAAAGCCAGTTGTTAACCATTGGATCGTTGACGCGGTCACCTCAAAGTCTTTCATTAATTGGACATAAGCGACATTTAGTAAGGTTTCATTTAAAATCGCAAAAAACACACCTATAATCAAAGAGAGCATAATCGGAATACGTTTGAATTCATCTTGTTCTGATATAGGCTCGCTACCTTCTACTTTATTCACATTCAAGAAACGTCCTCCTAAATAAAATTAATTTTACAAGAATCATAGTACTGAAGGGGTAAGCTAAAAGGCTACTTTTCTGAGGCCCTATTCCCTTACTTTTTTAGTTCAACTGGCTGTTTTACTTCATTCAACCGATTAATCATATCAGTAAGCATCTCTTCTGTAAATGCCCTCATGCTGAAATTCACTAAAGCTCGAATTGGCATATATTTCATCATTGCCTCAAACATCTCAGCCGCATAGCCTTCTTGGTTGTAGCATCAGCAAACGGACTGTTTGCAAATGCTTAATAAGACCATTCTTTCTCTCCCATTTCCCGTGCAATCTCAAATGTTGCTATTCCTTCTTGTTGTCTATGAACATATAGATAATACGTAAAATGCGCTCAACGGCTTGATCCAGTTTTTCTTCATCCAGCTTTCCACTTTGGACGGCTTAATTCGAGCCCTGCTTCTAGTTATACTCTTACGTTATTCCATCGTATCCAACTTCCGTTTCTCTGCTAAAAGTAGTTGAAACTCCTTTTCTAACTCTTCACTCGGTTCAATGCTTAACCGACTTAATACTTCTGATATTTTCGTTTGAAGTACGAGCAGTTTATCTTCCTCGGTATTTCGTTGTTTTTCGTTTTCACTATTTTTATATTGATGATACGTTCCTTCAAACAGTTCAACCTCTTTGTTACGAATAGCCAAAATTCTTGTGGCGACATTTTCGATTAGTCGTCGGTCATGCGAGACGAATATCAAGGTGCCTTCATATTCGTTTAAGAGTGATTCCAATGCAGTGGCAGCTTCAATATCGAGAAAATTCGTCGGTTCATCCAAAATTAACGTATTAATATCGCTCAACATTAATTTCGCAAGCGCTACTTTTACTCGCTCCCCCCCACTTAAAATCCCTACAAGCTTATACACATCCTCTCTAAAGAAATGCAGTCTTGCAAGTACCGTTCGAATGAAAGTTTCATCCTGCTTTGAAGTGGATCGAACATTCTCTATAATCGACTTTTCAACATCTACTATATTTAAGTTTTGACTAAAGTAACCTATTTTCATTGACGGTGAAATAGTAATACCTTCATCTTGATAAATGATTTTTTTCACAAGAGTCGTTTTTCCACTTCCATTCGGGCCGATTATCGCTAGTTTCTCACCACCACGAACATAAAAACTTGTTGTATTCCAAAGAACACGTTCGGAAATGGCACCTGTCACATCTTGTACACGAAGAATAATTCGGTCTTTAAACGTATCCGCGTGGGGCAAATTCATTTTGAGTGGAGGAGCCTCTTTTACTTTTTCTACTTTTTCTAGTTTTTCTAATCTCGTTTCGATTGCTTTTCCTGCTTTTTGCAACTTCTTTTGTTTCTTGGCAAAGTATGGTTTCGCACCAGTTATTCTTGCTTCTGATTTGCTTACTTTTTTTGGAGCTTTGGTTGCTTTTTCAGCTTTTTTCTCTTTTAATTTCAAGGCTTCTTCTAACTGTTTTTTCTTAATCTCATACTTTTCATAAGCTAATTTCTTTTGACGATGCTCCATTTCTTTCTGTTTGTTATAATTCCGAAAGTTGCCTTTATACTCTTTCACCTTCCCATCATGTATCTCCCATATCGTTGTGCAAATGGCATCGAGAAATGCTCGATCATGAGATACAATCACCAAAGCCCCTTTCCACCCGCTTAACTTCTTTTCTAACCACTCAATATGCTCTGTATCAAGATTCGTGGTTGGTTCGTCTGCAAATAACATTCCTGGAGCCTTCACAAGTGCTTGATTAATGTATTCTTGTGTAACTTCTCCACCACTTTTGGTTGAAACTGTTCTTTTTATCTGTGGCAAAAGTTCAGATTCAACATGACGATTAACGATCCCATTTTCTGGCGATACCTTTCCAGCTAAAATGTTCAATAATGTCGTTTTTCCACTTCCATTATGGCCAATTAACCCAATTCGATCATTACTATGAATTTGTAATTGATCAACATCTAATAATAAACGTTCCTTTACAAATTGTTTTATATTAAGTGCTTCTAATAGAATCATACAATCATCCCCATTTTTCATTTTCTAGAGACAAAAAATGCCCCCCATCTACATTCAGAATAGGAGGCGTATGTATAGGTGGACATCAAAAAGAGAGACTACTCCTTTTTAGTTCAACTATAGAAATCCAATCCTATTCTGAAAACTCCGTTTGAAGGCATCACAAATAAAGCAGAAACATTCATTTGCAAAAAAACACCTTCAATTCATGGCTTTCGTAAATAGGATTAGTACTTCATGTAGTTGGTTCACCCTTCCAATTTTTATTTACTACAACTTTAAACGACACATGAAAAATTGTCAAATTTATGGATAACATACAATTATAAGCGATTTCTTTTTTTCTTATTTAACAAAAAAAGAAGCACTACTTTACAAAGAACATACACTTGCATACTATCTAACAGACGTGGGAAAAGGAAAATATAACAGAACCACATTCCGCTCACTATACATTCGGGCGGTGCCTGTACGAAGAACAACGGACAGCGCCTGCACTGTCCGCTCGTTTTCATTTCGCAAATGGAAGATTCAACAATTCTGGTACAGTGACAAACTCGTACCCTTGTTCTTGCAATGTCGGAATAATTTGGTGAAGAGATTCGATTGTATTTGTTCTATCACCATCCCAATCTGCACCGTCATGCATGAGAATAACCGCTCCTGGATGAACGATGTCTAACACATTTGAAGCGATGACTTCCGGTGGATCTTCCTCCCAATCCAACGAATCCACTGACCATCCAATAACCGAATATTGCATTTCAGCAAGCTTTTCGACCAATTCATTATATAAAAAACCGTATGGCGGTCGGAATAGACTTGTTCGATAACCAATAATGTTATTTAGAACGTCTTCAGTTCTTGTTACTTCCCTCTCTAGTGTTGGTATATCGGCCTCTTTAGCAAGGTTAGGATGGAAGTAAGTATGGTTTCCGATGACATGACCTTCATTATTAATCCGCTCAACAATTTCAGGATAAGCGATAGCTCGCGACCCCATTAAGAAAAACGTACCAGGTACATTGTATTGATTTAATACATTTAATACATCCTCAGTAAAACGTGGGTCAGGGCCATCATCAAAAGTTATAGCTATCCTATTTTGATCAGCAGGACCCTGTAAGAAAAAAGTATCTGGATACCGTTGCTGCAAGACGGTCATATCAACAGGCTGCTGACGAGCTCGTTCTGGATTTTCAGGTCCCCCTCTAAGATCAGGAAAGTCTTCCTTAGGTTTATCTGGTTTATCTTTTTTCCACCAAAACTGTTGCCAAGTATCACCCTGAGCTGGCTCATTAGCATGAACAGTCATGATATCCGAAATTTGAAAACACAACAAAAGCACAACAACTAACATCAACTTTAACATGCTCTCTTTCATCTATTCATCTCCTATCGAATATTAATACATAGTTATTTTTGATAAAAAAGGAGGGTTTATGCAAGAAAATAAATAATCTGTATTTTTTTATCTGCTTTGTTTTTTCCATAGGGTAATAATACAAGTAAGGCTGACACTCCCATACATAAAAAAATTAACTGTTAAAACACGCTTAGGTTTGAAGCTATTTACATATTTTATGAATGATCCGGAGCGAGCCAATTCCGTTCTTTCATTTCTTTTGTGCTTACGTACTGCTAAAGGTGAGCAACAGGAAACCCAATATGTAAATTACGCAGAATGATTGAACCACCAGAAAATCAATTTCCAAATATTACTATTAAACTTGATGGAAATGTAATAAAATAAAAAGTGTTTCGATAAAACTGTGAAACTATTATCAACTTTATACCGTATAAACCTTTGTTAAAGTTCCCATGAAAGTGAGGAGACAAAATGACCGTATTAGAAGTGAAGAATTTGAAAAAATCTTTCGGTACCATTCATGCAGTGCAAGACATCAACTTCTCAGTGAAAGCCGGTGAAGTATTCACCATCATAGGACCAAATGGTGCTGGAAAAACGACAACACTGGAAATGATTGAAGGATTGGTTACACCAGATCATGGAGAAATACACTTTGGAGAGTTGAACTGGGATCATCATGCAAACACGATCAAAAAGAAAATTGGTGTACAACCGCAGTCTAGTGCGATGTTTGATTTATTAACTCCTGAAGAAAATCTGAACCTGTTTGCTACTTTTTACGACAAGTCCCGCCCTACTGAGGAAATTCTAGAAATGATCAACCTTACTGATCACCGTAATAATCATGTGAAAAAACTTTCTGGTGGACAGCGCCAGAGGCTTGCGATAGGACTTGCGATGATTAGTGATCCTGAAATTATCTTCCTAGATGAGCCGACAACTGGTCTTGATCCACAAGCACGGCGCAACATCTGGGATATTATTTTACAGCTAAAAGAATTAGGGAAAACGACCATCTTAACCACTCATTATATGGAAGAAGCAGAACAATTAAGTGATCGAGTTTGCATCGTTGATCAAGGAAAAGTTATCACTTTGGATACCCCATCTGCCCTCATTGAAAAGTTAACGGAAGAGCGAGAAGTACGACTTTCTTTCCTTGATGGAACAGAAGCAGCAGAGGAGGCGAACGTATTTTCTGAAAATCTCGAATCAGTTACTCGTACTGAACGCGAAGATACGTCATTAAAACTGTGGACAACAAATCCTGAGGATACATTGTATGGCTTATTTGGATTTACAAAGGAAAAGAATTACCAGGTAGAACAGGTCTCCATTCGTGAAATGAGTTTAGAAGATGTCTTTATTGCATTCACTGGTAAGGAATGGAGGGATTAAATTGAACAAGATGAAACAGTTTAAGCAAATGTTCATTGCCCAATTAAAGTTGACGTTACGAGAAAAACAAGCTTGGTTTTGGGGCATTTTCTTCCCTGTGATCTTGATGGTCATCTTTATGACTATTTTTAGCGGGAGTTCCGACAGTGAATTTTCTGCAAATGTCGCTATCGTAGAGGAAAATCCGAATGCCACTTCTGAAATGTTGTTGCAGCAAATTAGCCAAATTCCTGTACTTGAAATCGAAACTAGTGAACCTGTCAGTCGCAAAGAAGCAGATGAGTTGGTAAAAGACAAGGATGTGCATGCTGCCATCGTTTTACCTGAATCAGAAGATGCCACTTCTCTCCTTCTTGTCGTAAACAAAGAAAACGAAGAAGGGGTAACAACGCAAGCTCTTTCGGGCATGCTAAATCATTTTGTACAAGAGGCAAATCTCTATGCTGCGGGTGCTACGCCTACATATGAACTCCAATTTGAATCGATCTCATCTAGCAGTAATGAATTAAGCTATACTGACTTTCTTCTCACTGGGATGATTGCCTTAGCCATTGCTCAGGGTGGAATGTTTGGAATGGTTGATTTAGTAGAAATGCGTCGAAAAGGCTTGATCAAAAGGTTACGTATGACTCCTGCGAATATGAACCTTTTTGGTTTAAGTGATATGATCATGCGGTTGTTATTTAGCGTGATTCAAATTATTTTACTATCTCTTATAGGAGTGTTTATCTTTGGGGCAAATCTGTACATCAACTTCCCGAGTCTCCTTATCGTTTTCTTATTAGGTGCTCTTTCTTTTAATGCGTTAGGATACTTTTTTTCTTCCTTTAGTAAAACAACCGAGGCTTATATGGGAGTAGCGAATATTACAAGTTTCCTGATGATGTTTTTGAGTGGCGTGTTCTTTCCAATTGAAACGATGCCCGAGTGGATTCAGCCGATCTCAAATGTTCTCCCTCTCACCTATTTTGTTGAAGGCTTGAGAGAGAGTATGGTTTATTCCACAAATATTTTTTCTGGCACTCTTTGGTTTGGAATTGGGATCATGGTCTTATGGGGCGTTATCACATTTATGATTGGTTCATGGTTATATAAACTTAAATCGATTGTCGCAACAAGGTAATGGTTTGGAGATGGGCCCTATCCCCAGTTCTATAACGTGGGGTACTAGAACCAGAATCACAAGTATTAATAACGGTTCACTTCAAAGGTTAGAACAATAAAATATCAAAGTAATGCACACAAGATTTCACATCTGAAATCTCGTGTGCATTTTTGTTGTTAATTTAAGCTATTATTGCGTTTTCAACTTTCTCATATCAATTATAGGATAATAATAATTATAGGGAATATATGTGAACTGGTCATGAAAATACAATTTTGTGTTATTAATAAAAACTGTAAAGGACATTACTTGGTACCTGATTTAATTGGGGGGTACAATGGTTATTTATAGGTTGGCTTTTAGTTTCCCACCAGTTGTAAAGTCCACTTCTAGCTCAAGCTTTCGAATATCTTCCTTTGCAATGTTCACAGAAGCTAATACTTGTTCAAGTGCTTCTTCAGAAGTAATATCAGGTTGTAGAGCAACTTGCTGGAGAAGGTCTTCTATTTCTGTTAGCGCTTGATCTCCTTTTATCTCTTCTTTACCATCATTTGTTTTCCTTTCAACCTCGGCAGTGGTAGAGCCACCATTATTTTTATATTCCATCTCAAGCTCTTCATTATTTACCAAATCAATTTCAAGTTCAAACTCTTGAATGTTCTCAATAGTACCAGCTGTTTCATTTGTTCTATCATTGATGTTTCCTTGTCCATCTTCACCTACTAGTTCTTAAGTAGCTAAGTCATTAGTACCACACCCTACTATAAAAAAATCAGAACTAATAATATACATGTATGTAGTATTTTTCTCATAAGTAACACCTCCATTTTTTTGTGTAGTGTGTCACTAAATAAAAAAAATATGCACGGTATTACAATACAAATAATGAGAAGGGAAGACTTTTAGTAGGCATACTCACTATTAGAGTATATGAGCTACCGAAGCTTGCTTGATTGGTACAAAACACACAAATAAGGTGTCTGTCCCCCACTACTTTAACGTACTAGGAGACAGGCACCCGAATCTCAACGATAGGCCATATCGCTCTCTATCTCCGAGAGTAGTCCAACTCACTTTTAGCAAATTCCATAGCTTGCTTTACAGTGCTGACTTTCTTTCTAGACCAATCACTTGCAATTTGATCAATCCGAAATTTGGGTAATTGAAAATCTTGTGTTATAAATACAAAATCAATTAAAACCTTGATGACTGGATCAGGTAGTTTGAAGTTGCTCTGCAACTCCTGAATCATTTCAAGATCTTCTTTGACAAGTTTACTTCCTTCATACCTTTCCTTAAGCAGTTTCTCTAGTGTAATAGTTTCATAGTAATTAATTACTTTTTCTTCTTCTGATAATCCCGTTACTGAATCTTTTCGTTGATTTTGTTGTAGGTCCATTTAACCACTCCTCTTTTCTTTTTCACTGCCCATTATTCCAAGTTAATAATTTTAGTGAATTCTAAGGTGAACTTAAACATTGCAATACAACTACATTCTTATAATACCTCACTTCCAAATTCTTCATATACAACTTAGTTAGATAATCTCTTATAAAAAATTTAAGAAACAACAAAAAAACATCGGTCCCCCTTTACCCGATGTTTTTTCGTGCACTTTATGCAGCTTTTGGCTCTTCTGTTTCTTTGAACACCTTCTTACGAGTAGCTGTTTTTCCAACAACAAATGCCCCAAACGGCAATTTTGAGATGACGTAGATAAGAACAATTGGAACAAAAACTCCAGCCACAAATTGGACAATTAAATAAATAAATTCCGTTGTTTCAGTCATTTGAACCCTTCTACTTAGTACTGTTTGAACCAATGGATGCAGCAAATAGATCCCATACGAATATCCACTAAATGAAACCACCCATCTTGGAATTCGGTTTACTTTCGAAACGAAGAAGAAAAAGAGAAAGAATAACAAAACCGTGTAGGGAATTATATCAAAACGAGCGGACGTCACTCGCATTAGTATTCCTGTATGATAAATAAATTGAACCAGCGCAAGCGAAGCGAGCGCACAGAACCCAATGAGCATCCAATTTCTTTTCAACATTTCGATAAAACGTTCATAGTTTCTTCCGCAATAATAGGCAACAACATAATAAAACAACCAGCCAATAAATAAAACTCTTGAAAAGAAAAAAGTCAAATAACTCGAATGATTAACGTAATCGATAAAATAAAAATATAAACTTACCCAATACCCCACACTAACGAAAAAACTAACCGTTAGGACATACATCAGTTTGAACCTATTTATATATTTTACGAATAGCAAATGTAACAAATAAAACTGAAAAATGATTAATACAAAATACCCATGCCAATGTCCTAATAAGTTGTAACCGAGCTCTCTGGCAAAATCGTTTATTGTCCATTCATATCGATAGGACTTATCAGCAGCATAAAACGCAGCCATTACTAGATAAGGTATAAGAATATACTTGATTCTCTTTATCAAAAATCCCTTAGGAATGTTTTCTTTGTATGCATGTGTCATGACGATGGTCGAAATCAACACAAACATCGGCGTCCCGTACAGCAATATCATTTGCAGAGTCCGATAAATCACTCGTTCGTCCCCTGTCACGGATAAGTCTGTAAGCACTCTACTTACGGCGTGAATGAGAACAACACTCAAACAAGCAATGCTCCGGAGCCAATACACTTCTTTCATCTCTTTCATGCGCACATCATCCACGCTCCTTTCCAAACAATCACTGAACACACTTCTACCTATTCTCTTCGATATCTTTCTTTTTCTCAATTAAAAATAATATCCTTTTTTAGATTTTTTTACCACTAAGGTGATATACAAATAACAACAAAAAAGCCCCTGTCCCTCTTCACGTACTGAGGGACTAGCAACCCGAGTAATCATACTTTATAAAGTTAGCAGGTATAAGAGTTCTCATAGATAAAAACACTTTATGATAAATAAAAAAAGAAAAAGATTGATACTGTGCTTCCAAATGAGGTAATTACGAAAATTGATCAAACCTATAAATCCTAGTGGAAGCTCAAAAACAGCACCATGCCATTTGGCTAGAGCATTGTTTTTATCGTGGCACTGGTGGTTCTGCCTAGTTACCACGATCACCCCATGGCTTATTTGGTGGGTTTTCAGAAAGAGAAACAGCACAAATCGATTATTGATAGGGTCACTCTTTGTCATAGCAATATCCATGTTTCTCGATTCATTTGGTGCGGAGTTAGGATTGTGGGATTACAGGTATGAAGTATAGCCATTTTTGCCATCCTTCTTACCTTGGGATATTAGCCTTATTCCCCGTGCTATTTTTTTCTTCAAATTAAACCTGAAATGAATCCAATAAAAAAGGCGATTTTCTTTTCAGTTCTTTCCTCTTTTATTGGCGAACCTCTCTTTGAATGGTTAGGATTTTATCATCCCTTAAATTGGATTCAATCTATTCATTTTTTATTTTTATTGTAATTTAATTAATTGAACATTTCCTCGTCATAAGTAAACATTTTGAGCCTTTAGACAGGTAATCTCATTATTTTTGGTATTTCTCCTTGCAATGAGCCTTGGTCAATTGTTTTAGAGAAATCATTATTTGCTAATAAGTATTTCCATTTGACATATACTGTATTAACTTTTAGCATGGTTGGTATTAAGAATTAATTGGTGGTAATTTCTGTTTAAATTAGCCTGTAGACGGGTATATAGTTAGAAATATTATGTTAGTGGAATGTCCAATGGACTTCCTTTATCTTACTATTTGAAACAAAACTAGAAAGATGTTGATCTAAAATGAAAAAAAAGCATGTAAATGAGATCTCTTTTTTAAGAAGCGTAGCCTGCTTAAGTATCGTGTTGCTACATTCCATTGTATGGGGGATGGAGTATATCGGCTTTTTATCTGATCTTCCATCTTACAGTAAGATTTTATTAGATTCTATTACCGTATTTTTATATTATGGGACACCTACATTCATTTTCATAACAGCATTTATTCTCGGGTTTAGTTACAGAGAGAAAGGTGAAATTTCCGAAGGCTTTTTAACAAAACGATTAAAATTTATTTTAATCCCTTATTTGTTCATGGCTATTCTTTATGCAACACCTTATAGTTTAGTATCTGTGGAACAATTTCTCCTTAAAATTGTCTTAAATATATTCATTGGCGACTTTCATGCTTATTTCGTCTTAATCATATTTCAATTTTATTTATTATTTGTCTTATTTAAGAAATGGTTAGACACCTATTCACCGATAAGAGTTATTCTATTTTCTTTATTCGTAAATGTGATGTACTTATCTTTTTTTAACTTTACCAATCCTATCGATATTATTTTCAGCGAATATATATGGGACCGTTTTTATTGGATTCCATTCCCTGGATGGATTTTTTATTTTTCACTTGCTTATTATATCGGTTGTCACTACCGAGCGTTTACTTACTATATTACTAGGTATAGAACATGTGTATTGGTTGCACCTTTTTTAACTGGGATTCTACTCCTTTATTTGTATCATAGCGGACTTATTACAATTCACAGTTCAAAGAGAATTGATATTTTGTTTCATACACTAAGTGTCATTGTATTTGTCCTTTTTGTTTCAAGAAAAATGAAAACCATACCTTCTTTGTTTCTTTCGATCAATAAATATTCCTACGGGATCTATTTGCTGCATACATGCTTTATGTCTTTGTTAATTTTGCTATTTAGATATTTTTCTTTTAATCTAGGCATTTTTACGATAGTAATCTTATTTGTCGGAAGTACGGTCGCTTCTATGGGAACCGTTTATTATTTGAATAGATTTTCATTCGGAAAGTATATAGTTGGTAAAGTGAACATCAAGCATAGCTCAGTGCCACCTGTTAGTTCAAAATCAATCTATGTAAATACAAATAATACCAGTAGTAGTTAGGATGATCGTTTTATGGTAGTTCGGAAAAAGAGAAAGCTTTTGCTGTTAGCAGGGATTATAAACCTTTTGGTCCTTTCGTTAATTGGCTGTAAAAATTCTTCTACTCAAGTCGAATCCACTACTTGGGAGTATCATAGAAACCCTGATGAAGTGGGATGGTCATTTGATAAATTAAAAAAAGCGAAGGATTATTATGATTCAATTGGTTCTACTGCTGCAATGGCTATATATGATGGAAAAGTGTTGTTTGAATGGGGAGATGTTACAAAAAAATCAAATGTTCACTCAGTGAGAAAAAGCTTCCTGAGTGCGCTTTTGGGGATCTATGTACAGGAAGGGACCATACATCTTGAGGAAACATTAAACGAATTAGGTATCTCTGACAATGTCACACTTACGATGCTTGAAGAAAATGCAACAATTGCAGACCTTCTTACTTCTCGTTCTGGTATTTACCTAAGGGCAGGAGAGGAATCCTTGTTAATGAGATGGAATCGTCCTGAACGAGAGTCTTATGTACCAGGTTCTCAATTTCATTACAATAATTGGGATTTTAATGTACTCGGCACTATATTTAATAACAAAACAAACTCTGATTTATTTGAGGAATTTAATGAGAGGATCGCTATTCCAATTGGAATGGAGGATTATGTTTTAGAAGATTCCATTTATAAATATGAATTAAAGCGCTCAATGCATCCATCTTATTTGTTTCGTATGTCTGCAAGAGACATGGCGCGCTTTGGGCTATTATTTTTGCAGGATGGGCAATGGGCCGGTCAGCAACTTATTCCTAAAGATTGGATTTCTGAAAGTACATCTGTACAGACGCCTGTCCCCACTTCCATTGAATATGGTTATGGTTACATGTGGTGGGTAGCCGATGCTAAACCTTTTAATGAATTAGGTCTATACTCTGCAATTGGGAGATATGGACAATCAATCGATATTATTCCAGAAGCAAACCTTGTCTTTGTCCATCGTGTTAATTCAGATCGTCTTATCAATAGAACTGTTAACCATGTAAATGACAAAAAAAGATTAACCTTGCTTGAGAAAGTTTTAGATGCACACATCGGGGATTAATTAGTCCATTTAAAAGTTATATATAAATTCTTTCCACAACAAAAACGGAGTTCATTACGAGCTCCGCTTTTTCAATCTATGTTATTTGCTAATAAACATTTGCGTCCAATAATTTCCATTTTGATGATATCCAACACCTATGTGAGTATAATCACCATTCATAATGTTTGCACGATGGCCTTCACTATTCATCCATGCTTGTACAACTTCCTCAGGAGATCTTTGCCCTTGGGCAATGTTTTCACCTGCTGAATTATACGATATATCAAAATCCCTCATCATATCAAATGGTGATCCATAGGTAGGACTTGTATGTGAAAAATAATTATTTTCTTGCATATCCTTTGACTTCACTCTGGCAACATTGCTTAAAGAAGCATCTGCTTGTAAATCTGGTAATCCATTGTTTCTTCTTTCTTGATTGGTTAATTCAATAACTCTTGACTCTACTTCACTTATTCCTTGTGTTTGTTCTGTTTCTTGTTCTTGCGGTTCCTCTTGCTGTTCAGGCTCTGGAGCTGGTGCTTCTGGCTGCTGAGGTGCTGCATTAGGTTGTCCTGGTTGTTGTGGTGTTGCATTAGGCTGTTCTTGCCTTGGTTGTCCTGGTTGTTGTGTTGGAACACCCGCTTGTAAGCGCTCTGCAATATCTTCTGGTCTTAATTGAGTTGCTCCTTCTGGCAATAATCGAGCGATAT
Source organism: Halalkalibacter kiskunsagensis (assembly GCF_037027555.1). Classification (NCBI taxonomy): domain Bacteria; kingdom Bacillati; phylum Bacillota; class Bacilli; order Caryophanales; family Bacillaceae; genus Halalkalibacter; species Halalkalibacter kiskunsagensis. Next base: position 94,300 of record NZ_JAXBLX010000003.1, read on the forward strand.
CTTCTGGCGTTAACTGCTCTACCCCTTCCGGTAAATGTTGCACGATATCACCTGGTAAAATACGAGCAATCTCATCTCGATTCATTTGAACAGAATGCTGTACATCAAAATCATACTTCGCGTGCTGAACTTGTATTGGCTTCGTATGAGGAAATTCCTCACTTGAAGCTGTTGTAAAATCACTAGAAATTTGACCTTCACTGATGCGTTGACCCTCCATCGAGTTTTCCTCATTATTACAGCCAACAATCGATAATAACACCAGACTCACCATACATAAAGCCATTAAAATTCTTTTCATCATAACATACTCCTTTTCAATATAATCAATAATAGTATTTCCGGTTTACAGAAATTAAAAATGGAAATTATTGAGAAAAAGTCAATTTGGTTACATGTAAGTTCACTACATTAACTAAGGCTACTCTTTCTAAGATTTGACTTAAAAATGACTGATAGTGGCAAGAGTTGGTTATGAATAAAAATGCTCTGTATGACTGATGCTAAAGAATGTTTGATACAAAAATTCAAACAGAAATAAAGGGGGAAAAAAGAATGGCAATGTTTGGTCGTAGACGTAGGAACAAGAACAACGGATTAATGATGTCTGTAGTAGGTTTAGGGGTCGGAGCAGCTGCCTATACGATGATGAGAAAACGTAATAACGGCGGTGGAAATAACATGAATATGATGGAACCTTTTAAAGACATATTAGGTCAAAATCAAAACAACCAATAAACTGTGTATGCCAAAAAGGGGATTCAATTGAATCCCCTTTTTTTTAGTACAAGGACCTAAAATGTTAGGTTCTGTAGTGGTTTTGTTTTTTACGCTATTTTTAACGTTTTCCCGAACGGAACTTTAGGTATGAAGTCATTAGGAACAAGCCACATCACATCATATTTGACCTGTAATTCCTCATAAAAATAACCAGTGACATCCGTTATATAAAAAAGAATGTCAATGTTCTCTTCTTCTCCCCACTCGAGAACTTCTGTATAGGAAGATTTCCCATGCTTAAAATACGTAATGTCAGCCTCTTCAATGGAGGAAATTTTTCTTATTTTAAAATCAGATTGCACAAGTTTCGTCTCTGAGTTAATTTCTCCAAATAAAGTAACAATGTTATGAATTAATTCAGAATTCACTTCATTCGTAGACGTATCCACCGCCAGGGCAATTTTTTTTCCTTGGTGTCGTTGAAGAGTATTGAGTAGTACTTTTTGCCATTTCACATGCATCTCTCCCTAATCATTAATAACTGCAACCCTTATTTTGTTTTTAGAAGCTAAAGATATACCTCATTTTCAGCTTCAAATCTTTCATCTTTTTTTTAAGCTTATTGAGTATACATGTATGATAAACCATTCGTCAACAAGCAAATGAATACACGTAAATCAAAAGCCTAGGATGAGATTAATCTCATCCTAGGCTTTTGATTTTTCCACATACTACTACCCGTTTTTATCCGATACCCATAGAAGCTCCTTTATGTTCTATTCTTAACAGAACCTCTTATAATTAGTTCTCCTGATAAAGAACGAGTGACAACCTTTCTCTTTTTTTCATTAATTTCATCCATCAATAATTGAATGGTAGCCTCAATCATTTCTTCCACTGGTTGTTTCCACGTTGTTAAAGAAAACGATGGCCAACTAGCCATACTAATGTCATCAAAACCAACAACAGATAATTCTTCAGGAATTCGATATCCTAAAGATTTTGCGGCATCAATTGCACCAAGTGCAGTTATGTCATTTCCACAAAAGATACCGTCAATTTGTTTTTCTGCTTGTAATAATTTTCTCATAGCAGTAAATCCACTCTCGTAAGTATAGTTTCCAATCTCAACAGAAAGATTAAAAATCCCCTTTTTTGCAAGCGCTTCTTCAAATCCCTTTTTACGATCAATTGTTGTAGACGTATCAAGAGGTCCTGAAATGAAAGCAAAATGCGTATGTCCAGTTTCTACTAAAAACGTTCCAATTTGTTGGCCAGCTAAATAGTTATCGCAAAAAACAGCACTACATTCTGGGTTTTCAATGTAACGGTTGAAAAGTACAACTGCGATTTCATTTTTAAGAAACCTTTGAACGGCTGACGATGATAATAATGCATCTGTTATGATGACTCCTTCAACATGGTACTCAATTAAATGATTAATCTCATCTTCTTGAACGAGATCATGTTCAGAACTAATGAAAATTAAGTGATAACCTTTTTTTGCTAAACATGTATAAAATTTTTCAAGTACTTCAGGGTAAAATGGATTTTGGATGTTTCGCATAACGATACCAATCATTTTTGTCTTATTTGTAATAAGACCTCTGGCAATCGCATTAGGTTGATATCCTAACACCTCTGCAGCAGAGAGAATTTGCTTTCGTTTTTCATCTGATACTTTTGCCCCAGCCCCAAAAACTCTAGACACTGTAGATTGCGAAACACCCGCTAATTTAGCAACATCCATTGAAGTTACTTTCCTTTTACTCATTCAAATTCCCCCTAAAAATCCACAGGGAAATTATATCATATATTGATTTTAGTTTTTAACTGTATCCTTTTTATAGCGCTTTACACGGAGGTCTGCTTGTGCTTTGTGGCCCATGAAACCTTCCAGTTCACATAAGCGAGAGCCATATTCACCTACAACAACACTCGCTTCAGGCGTACATTTTTGATACGTACAAGTTTTAAGGTATTTACCAACCCAAAGGCCACCGGTAAATCGAGCTGCACCTTTAGTTGGTAACGTGTGATTTGTACCTATTACTTTATCTCCGTATGCAACATTTGTTTCAGGCCCTAAGAATAACGCACCAAAATTTGTCATATTTTTAAGGAAGTAATTGGGGTCTTCTGTCAATACCTCTACATGCTCATAGGCAAGTTTATCTGCCTCTGTAACAGCTTCTTCTAAACTATTTACAAGGATAATAGAACCATAATCATTCCAAGCTACACCGGCAATATCTGCTGTAGGCAGTATTTCTAATTGGCGTTCAATTTCCTTCACTGTCTCCTCCGCTAGTGACTTTGAAGTTGTAATTAAAGCAGATGGAGATGTTGGTCCATGTTCGGCTTGACCAAGCAGATCTGTTGCAACCATTTCTGCATCTGCTGTTTCGTCCGCAATGACAAGGGTTTCTGTTGGTCCTGCAAATAAATCAATTCCAACTCTTCCAAACAATTGGCGCTTTGCTTCAGCAACAAATGCATTCCCAGGCCCTACGATCATATCTACTGGCCTAATTGACTCTGTACCAACCGCCATTGCTGTCATTGCTTGAACGCCACCAAGAATGTAAATTTCATTCGCACCAGCTAAATACATAGCTGTTACAGTTGCAGCAGGAATTTCACCTTTAATTGGCGGTGTACACGCAATAACTCTTTTCACACCCGCAACTTTTGCAGTTAAAATACTCATGTGGGAAGAAGCGACCATTGGGTACCTCCCTCCAGGTATATAACACCCTACACTGTTAACTGGGATATTTTTATGTCCTAAGATCACACCAGGTAATGTTTCTACTTCGATGTCTTTCATTGACTCCTTTTGTTTCTCCGCAAAATTTCGTACTTGTGCTTGAGCAAATTTAATATCATTAATTGTTTGTTCTGGAACTGATTTTACAATTTCAGTAATTTCGGTGTCACTTAAACGAAAGTTCTCCGCTTTCCAGTTATCAAACTTTTCAGCCAAAGCTCGTACTGCCTTATCACCAATTTGCTCAACATCCTTTATAATTCCACTAACTATCTCTTGTACTTTTGCTTGAGATTCTTGAATTTCAACATCGCTTTTTCCTGATTTTAAATATGTAGCCATTCTTTTCACTCTCCTTTAGTGTTTTGCATACGTATTCAAAAAAATGAAAGTTATTTAAGTTAGCTTATCACTATCAATATATTTTTAAAAATTCATTTATGAATACGTATGCAAATCAATTATAAGAGGTTTTTAGAAAACCGTAAACCCTTTCTTTTTCTTTTTATAAATGTCTTTAAATTATAGCTATCACTTTTTTCTAATAAGACATTATTAACTTAAACAAAAAAATTACTCAGGAACGCATGGATATGCATTTCCTAAGTTAAATTAAAGCTCTATCTATAAAGCCAAACGATTCCACTCGTGTGTTAGCTCTGCTAATTTATCTTTTATATTATTTATAGAGTTGACATCAGCAATTTTCAAGTAATATGTCAACTCAATTAAATAATGATCAATTTCACTATAAACAGCCTCCCTATTTCTTTTTATTTCATTATTTTTTGAAGCTACTTTAACTGTAAAATCAATATCATTGTCTAACACTTTTAATACATTTGGACTTTTTAACTTCGCCTCGACTAATTCTAAAAACCCTTTATGCCTAATAAATACTAATTTATTATTTACTTCACTGTTATAAATATTTAATATCATTTTTCCTTTATTAAACCCCCAAAAAATGCGATATTTATTTTGGAGTACACCATTAATTAACTTATCTAATTGATTTTTAGGAACACAAATGGATAGATCATCATAATGTGTTGCTTCCATTTTCAATCACCCCTTACCATTATAGTAATTGCTGAGTATTAATAATGTGTATACAATTCAGACTAATTATAGACGTTTGAATCATTTTCTTATCTCAATACCAATGATGTAAGCACTTACATTTCTATTATATTCACACATTTCAATTCATGCCACTTTTCTTTCCCCTGTTTTCTTTGCTAAAAGAGGATGTCTCCTTGAGACATCCTCTTTTTTAATTTGTAAAATGGCCTTTAAATACATTCTTTACTTTTTGAACAACATACCGACTCCCATTTCGATCCTCAACATTTTCAATCATCATCAGAACAAGAAGTTCGGGGTCGTCTGTATTCATCGCTACAAACCAACCTGTTTCTTCACCTTCGTCTTCTTGAGATAATTTATGTTCAGTGGTGCCTGTTTTACCAGCTAATCGTACGTGATTAAAATTAACTGCGGTCGCAGTTGCATTTTCGACAACTTCTAATAAAGTTTTTAAAATCGTTTGAGAATGCTCTTCACTCACAACATTTTCAAGTAAATATTCTGGTTCTTCATCCAAAAGTAGCAATGGTTTTGGAATAGATCCGTTTGCGACAAATGCTGAATAGAGCAATGATAAATGCAACGGATTTACAGACAACTCTCCTTGACCATAACCCGTATCTGCAAGCTGAATTTCATTTGGTATCGATTCCTTTGCAATCGATGAAGGTGTCAATCCAAAAACAAATGGGATATTCTCTCCGAAGCCAAATTTCTTAAACCCCTCTTCAAACACTTCTCTTCCCATATCAACTGCTACTTGTGCAAAATAGATATTATCTGAATACATCATCGCTTCACTAAGATTCAATTCCTTCAGTGGATTAGATACACGCCTTACACGGTAATCTCCCCAAGTTGAATCCTTCCTCCATCCGAGATCTGAACTTTCAAGCCTCTTATTTGGATCTAAACCATTACTAAGAGCGACTGCAGCTGTAATTGGCTTTATTGTTGAACCAGGCGTAAATGATTGAGTAAAGCGGTTTGTTAGAGGCCTTTTCTCATCATTATTTAGCGTCTCATACTTCTTATTCGAAATCCCTAAAATAAACTCATTTGGATCATAGGCTGGTGAACTAACAAGCGACAGAACTTCTCCTGTTACTGGATTCAATGCCACTCCAGTTCCAGCATCGTCAGCTTCATTTAACTGATTATAAATGGATTTTTGTAAATTACTGTCAATCGTCAACTGGTATGATTCTCCGTCTCTGGGATCTTTTTTAGCGATAATATCTTTCTCTTGACCGTCTGCACTTTCTGTAACAATAACGGATCCTATTTCGCCTCGAAGTCTGGTTTCTAATAGCTTTTCAAGCCCAGTCCTTCCAACTGTTGAATTAGCATGATACACTTTCTCCGAATCTTCTTCTAGCTCTTCGGCTGTGATCATTCCCATATAGCCTGTTAAATGAGCAGCAGCTTCTCCGAGGGGATACTCTCTAGCTGGAATTTGTCGATATGTAGCTCCAGGAATAGTCTCGTGTAGTCTTTCTACAAAACTCCTCTTTGATAGAGGAACTTTTTTTAGGGGGACAAGCGTATCAGGCCCTACCCAGCTTTGTTTTAAACTGTTATGAATAGATTCTTCAGACAGATCGATTTCTTTTGCTAAAGCACGGATCGATTCTTCTTCCTGCCCTTCCATGCGGACTGGAACAATTGCAATTTCATATGCGAATCCATTAACTGCCAGCTGTTCACCATTCCGATCAAAAATTTCTCCTCGATTTTCTGGATACAGGATTCGCATACTAATCGTATCTCCATAATCCAATACAGGGAAGATGATCGAGGGCGACCATTCTATTTTCCAGTTATTGTCTTCTTCATCAAGTTTCAACGGTACAAAAGATTCAAATACAAATTCTCCCGTGAACATGTCCATCTTATTCTCAAATGGCATGGATACTTCCGTTCTAACCTCTTCTTCTATTTGCTCGGACTCTTGTGCAATAAGATTAATTGATATTGAAGTCAACTCAATTTCACTATATGTATATGAGTACAGTTCAACAAATTCTTCTTCTAAGATCCTATCTTTACTCTCGACCGAAAGAAAAGAATACATAGCCTGATACTCCCCTTGTTCCCATAGCGTTGCAAACTCCTGAAATGTCTCTTCTGGAGTTGGTACCTGTTCTGAACAGCCGACTACGATAAATATCATTACTAATATTGCTAATAATAATGTTCTTTTTTGCATCATCACCAACACCTTTCCATTCTGGTCTCATATCATATTATACAAAACTTTCCACTAAATAGGAGGTTTTCTGCTTATTTATCTCCTTGTTAACATAATATTATTATAATTAATTAAAAACACACAAAAAAAACATCGCTTCAAACGAAGCAATGTTTTTGTTAAGCAATTTATAGTTTTACAACGTTAGCTGCTTGTGGTCCACGGTCGCCCTCTACGATTTCAAATTCAACAGATTGACCTTCGTCAAGTGATTTGAAACCTTCGCCAGTGATAGCGCTGAAGTGTACGAATACGTCGTTGCCGCCTTCTACTTCAATGAAACCGAATCCTTTTTCTGCGTTAAACCATTTAACTGTACCAGTTTGTGCCATGCTTAAAAACCCCAATCTTAAAATAATTTACTTAATATGCAATCGTATTTACAATCCGAGGTAAATAAAAATTCACATATTATAAGGAACATCAACCACGAATCGAGTGAATATCCCTTATAACATGTGAATACTGAACTCTATTAAGTGTTACTATTGATGCAATAAATATGGGTAAATATAAGGATTCATCATCCAATCTCCAAACGATGAAAGCCCTACCTCTCGTTCATCCTTGCGGCTCCGAAGCCGCGCCAGCTGAATGAAAAGCGCTAAAAAACAACTGAACGTTAACAACCGTTGTGTTAACTATATCCTATTTGATTGGAAATTGCAAGCAGCATTCATGCTTTTCGCTCCCTCTTTCGTTATCAATATCCCCCCTCTGTATCATAACAGAATTAAACAGAGCCTTTATTTCACAGGCTCTGTTTAATTCATGCTCTTGTTAATTTCTGCTGTAGTATTCATTTATAGATTTAAGGATTGAATGATCCTCTTTAATTACTACTGCTTTGCTACTTGCATGCGTTTTAGACTTCTTCATTTTCCCCTCACCCTTCCAACAAAATTATTTGAATTTTTCCTCTTTTCTTGCTTATATTATATGCCCTCTGTTCTATAATAGTCAATACTTTTTACTAAATTGTATTAATACATTGAAATTTATATTTAAAACAAAAATAATTAGCCCAAAAGCAAAGGGTTGGATCCACTAGCTTCCAATTTGCTAGTGGGATCCAACCCTGTAAAATTACTCCTTAAGAAAGTGCACGACCTTTCTCAAAAATCACTAAGCCGCACGTTTCTTTATTTATTCTCTGCTAACGCGCTTCGAATTGCAAAAGCAACACCGTCTTCTTCATTTGAATTCGTAACAAAGTCAGCTAACTCTTTAACCTCTTGCTCCGCATTTTCCATTGCTACTCTTACACCAGCTACTTCAAACATGGAAATGTCATTAAAACTATCCCCAATTACCATTACATCATTCATGGAAATTCCTAGTTTCTGTGCGTAAGCTTTTACTGCCAATCCTTTTTGAGCATGAATACTAGTAATTTCGATATTATCTCGTGCAGAGGCACTAATTGCTAATTGGTCAATATCTAATAGCTTCTTTCTAGTTAGGTTTCGTTTTTGATCATCTTTTGAAAAGGCGAGTACTTTTAATACAATCGTATCTTCTTGCTCTAGAAAGTTATGATAACTATCGACTAAGGTAATAGCTCCTACTTCAAACCGTTCTTTAGCTATTTCACGCATCGTTTCCATATCATCATCAGATCCAGAAGACAGTAAGAAATCCACTACTGTTTGCAACGCTTTTTCATAATTGTTTGAAACCGTTCCACGGTTCGTATAAACCTCAAAATAGATTTCATTTGTACGTAAGATGTCAAAAATGACATTTGCCTGTTCCTTGTTAATCGGAAAACTGGATAATATGTTTCCTTTTTCATCACGAGACTGAGCACCATTTACACTAATGATGGGACAAGTAATATTTGCTTCTTTAACTGGTAACCTTGCTTCTTTCTCGTCTCTTCCAGTTGCAACAACAACCTCTATTCCTTGATTTTGAGCTTCCTTTATTGCCTTAGCATTATCTGTTGTCACCTTTCTTATATCACCAAGTAATGTACCATCCATATCAATTGCAATTAACTTAATCAATTATTTCCACTCAACTCCTATATGTATCAAACTGTCCTATATCTTTCTCTTGCTAACTATTGTTATTTGACAAACGAGCAAAAGCAACCAAGTCACCTTGATCACAAAAATAGAACTCAACATCATTATACAAACTTAAAACTTGTTTTAAAGGAAGATCAACGTTTTCTTTTACTGTTATAACCAAATTAATCAGCCTCTTATTTCACTCTTAAAGTTGAAACTAGAGAACACCTTTAAGATCTCATCATTATTTTAATAAGCTCCTAACTCTCCTGTTCGTGCCTATTTCACTATAACATATCCAAACGAACTCAACATTTTGTGCCAAATTTACATCACGCACAAAAAGCATGCTTAAACAGCATGCGACTTTAAATAATGCGCTGGAAAAATGATTTATTTTTAATTTTTTTACTTCTAATTTCTTTTCCTTTTTTCGTTTTGTTGCATCATTTTAGCAATTTCACTTAATTCTTCATCTGCCTCTTTTGCTTGTTGATATTCAATGACATGAGCTACTCTATTTCCAAGTATCATAAATCCTAAAAAAAGTAAGAAAAACAATGACAACGCTATACTTATTATGACAGTATACATTGAACTTCCCCCTCCCGCTTTTTACCATCATACGGTTGAAGTTTGGGGTTAATGCATACTTTTTCCTACTTGTTTCATACTAGAGGAAACGTTTGTATATCGGAGGTTGATGTACTTTGAAAAAACAGAAGTTATTGTTTATTTTCGGGACAAGTTTGATACTCGCAAGTTGTGGTGCTGATTCAGAAGCGGATATCGTAAATGATATTGAAGCTCAACAATCTGAACCAGAATTTCACTATTACCCAAAACCAGCAAGCATAAGAGATCAAAACAAAGAAAAAATACCGGAGAACACAGCGCTTGAATCTTACGGTGATGAAGCTGGTCACTATATAAGTGAAACGACTACATTATTAGAGACGATGGCATCCTTATTTGAACAAAGAACCGTTCATACGACTGATGTTCAAACTGTCCTTACCCAATTAGAAGAACTAAGAGAAAAAAGTTCATCATTTATCGATTTAGACAGGCCGCAGCCTTTTGATGGATTACACCATGTCCATTTATCAACACTTATTGAAATAGATGCCCTTGAACGTGTTCTACTTGATATGAAAGAACCAATTCACCCACTTCAAGTAACGAATGCACGAGTATATTATGAGAATGCTGTTATGTCCCATAAACTAATGGAACGTGAATATTTATCAATTACGGAGGAATTAGGCATACATTAACAACAAATAATAGGTAATCTTTCAATTCAAAAAGAACAGGGTTTCCTGCTCCCTGTTCTTATCTTCCATGAGCTGCATCATCTATCAAATCTGCCAATTCCCCTACAGTTCCCCCAATTGCATCAAACGGTTGTTTAAGACTCACATGATGCTCAAGAGCACTCATTCGATTAACGATGTTTCGATTGGTCGTAATATACACATTTGAAAGATCCGTTACTTGTTCAATCTCTTGCTCAACTGAACGACGAAGTTTTCCACGGTCTTGCTCGTTTGACTCTAATCCAATAATAATCTTGTTTCCATCCGACATAACATGAGCGTCATGAATATTTTCTAGCGCTTCAATACGAGTTTCGATTTTTCTAGTGATGTCTGTAGATGCTTGTTGGTGTCGATTATTTTGTATCGTTATTTTCTTGTGTAATCGTGAATCTGAACTATGTGGATATTTATCACGTATTATCCCAGGGCGGTTGTTCAAGATCCTCGGTCCTTGCTGATTAATTCCTTCATGAGGCATACTCAAGTTACGTTTTCCTGTTGTGTACGCCCCCTCACGCATTAGCTGCGGAGCTGGATCTGTTAAGCCTTTTGGTGCATCGTCAGGAACCATCAAATCAGAGAGTGGGCCCTCTAAGTTACGAGCCTGGGCTACTCCAAAACCACTAAATCCTTCGTTCCGATTTGTATTGGCTCCCATTTCTTCTTTTTGAGGTAACGTGCAACCTGTTAAGATAAGTATTCCTATTAGCAGGTAGCCTACATATTTCATTGAAATCCCTCCTATCCCTATTGTGCGATTCTCTTCCTATTTTCAACCTGAAAAAATATAGAAATTCCTCATTTTTTCTGCAGAACTTGTCGATTCTTTTCTGTTTTTTCGCTGAATATGCCTACTTTAACAGAAGCACTTTTCAATATTTTTCTTTTAGTAATAATAAATTTCAAATAAACATCTACTTAGTTCACACATCTGAAGAAGTTCAAATTTCTTATTCTTTATAAAACATTCAAGGCGGAGTGGAAATAAATGTATGTAGCAGTAGAGAAAAAGCGATTACAATTGATGACTCTTGCCAAAAAGTACGGAATGACAGCAGAAATTACCGTTCAATGTAGTCAAGAACTGGACAAACATTTAAACTTACTGCAAGAAATTCATCATAAACCATTGCATTCGTTAAGAACATTTGGTAAGGTAAACACAAATTACGTTATATCTTACTTCATACTTTGAAGTGAGGGTAGAGGTGCAATTACCATTAGTACATTAGCGAAGGAGAATGAGCTCCATCGAAGCTAATTGAAAGGGGTACTTGCCGAAGCTAATAAAGACTCATTATTTATTAGCTGGGACTGTTCTAAATAGGGACAGTACTGTCATATAGCAAACTCGCTATATGGAGGGCTATCTCACACATTGAATTGGTTTTGCTAAAGTGGCTTAACCTAACAACAATGAGTAGAGGCCTCATTGTTGTTTTTTTGTGCCTCCCAGTAGCCCATCTAACCCCATACGTACATGGAAAATTTTATGAATCGAGGGTGAATTGGATGAATTTTGGACGAATAGTAACCGCAATGGTGACACCATTTAATCAACATGGACAACTTGATCTTGTCGCAACAAAGGATTTAGTACAACATCTAATTGCAAATGGAACCGATGCTTTAGTAGTAGCTGGTACGACAGGAGAATCACCTACTCTTTCGACACAAGAGAAACTCCTTCTTTTTAAAACTGTTGTCGAAACTGTAGATGGACAAATTCCTGTTATTGCAGGAACTGGATCAAATAATACAAATGCTTCCATTGAACTGACAAAGCAAGCGGAAGAAATTGGCGTGGATGCGATCATGCTCGTTGTACCTTATTACAATAAGCCATCTCAGGAGGGAATGTTCGCTCATTTCAGTGCCATTGCTAACGAAACCAAATTGCCAGTAATGCTTTATAACATTCCTGGTCGTAGTGCAGTCAATATGAGTGTTGAAACAACGTTACGATTAGCACAAGTTTCAAATATTGTAGCAACAAAAGAGGCAAGTGGAGATTTAGAGGCGATGGCAACAATTATCGAACATGCACCTGAGGGATTCTCTCTATATAGTGGTGACGACAGTTTAACCTTGCCTATTTTAGCAATTGGGGGGACAGGCGTAGTGTCAGTTGCTTCTCATATTGTAGGAAGTGAAATGCAACAAATGGTGCGAAATTACCAATCAGGACAAGTGACTGCTTCGGCTATGCAGCATCGTCAACTTGTTCCAGTTATGAAATCATTATTTATGGCTCCAAACCCAACAGCAGTTAAAGCGGCTCTAGAGATGAAAGGTATCAAGGTCGGTTCAGTTCGTTTGCCTCTTGTTCCATTAACTGCAGAACAACAACAAGAGCTCCAAACAGTTGTACATCCAACGATGAACTTCTTTGTAAGTTAAGAAAAGACCGCATCTGCGGTCTTTTTGCTATGAGCGGAACCACAACTTTTTAGTCGTACGACGTGCTGCATGTGGAGACATTTGCCCTTCATTGAGAAAGCTTTCATACCTCTTTAAAATCACTCAAATTCTAAAAGCATGTAGCCTATAGCTACATGCTTTTTTGATGAACAGGATCCCGAACTTTCCTATGTTTACTTGTTGCCTTTTCAATGTATCCAGTACCAAATAAAACACCGATAACAATAAACAAGAAGCCAAACGTTTGATACCAATATACTTGCTCTTTTAAGAATATAGCTGAGCTAATTAAACCGAAAAAAGGCACAAAATTGTTAAATATAGCTGTCTGTCCTGCACCAATACGCGAAATGGCTGCATTAAATAAAAATGTCCTACTCCAGTCGCAAAAATAACAGAAACAAAGAAAATGACATACACAGGTATTGACGCCTCCATCACACTTCCTGCGTTCCTAGGCTCCACAACAAAACTTATAATTAGAAGTCCCACTGAACCAATCAAGAGCATCATGCTAGTCATTTGTTTAGAATCAAGGGTTTCTGTTCCTTTTTTTATAAAAATGAAGCTAAGCGCTTGAACGACCATTGCCACAAACACATAAAATTCTCCACGTGTAAGTGTTCCTTGGGTTCCGCCTTGAATACAACTTACTCCTATAAGTGCAAGACCTATTCCAATCGTTCTCCATATCGTTAGTCTATCTTTAAGGAATATCATCGCAAAAACTGACGTTGTTAATGGCAAAAGCGCTAAGATCAAAACGGCATTGGATGCATTGGTTAACGTTAGTCCAATTGCTAAAAAGTAATGATGACAAGTTACACCTAAAAAAGCTCCTATTAACGTATGCCTCCATTCTTTTTTCGTTAGGAATCTCATCTTCCGGCTTAGAATGATAATAGCAATAGTCACAACACCAGCAACAAATATTCGAAAAGTAGTCATCCATATAGGCGGAAACGTACTAACAAGTACTTTAAACATTACTACATTAAGTCCCCAAGTAATCATAACAAAGGTGACGATTGCGTATGTAAAAAGAAGTGATTTATCTTTCATTTTATTGTCCCCTCCGTATATCAGTAGTTGTATCTTAACACCTCCTTCAAAGTTGGTCATCATTTAAGTATTGATTATGTTTTAAAAATGGAATGAAAAAAGGAGTGTTTCAAAAAGTCATTTTCTGACTTTTTGAAACACTCCAATTAAGAGGTATGTTCATCAGTTAAAATAGAAAGAGTTGGTTTTTCATATAAATTACGTGGGAAGTTCGTTAATAAATCTACACCCGTATTTGTGACTTGAATGGTTTCGGTAATTTCAACTCCATAATCGTTATACCAAATTCCTGGCATCAAATGGAACGTCATATTTGGTTTCAAGATCGTTTGGTCCCCCGGTCTGAAACTAACTGTGTGTTCGCCCCAATCTGGGGGGAAGCTTAACCCAACTGAATAGCCAAGTCTAGAGCTTTTTCTATGACCGTATTTCCCAATCGTTTTACTCCAAACTCGTTCAACTTCTTCCGCTCTAATACCCGGTCGAATGAAATCAAGGGTCGCTTCTATTCCTTCCTCTACCACTTTAGCAAGCTCTTTCACCTCATTCGGAGCTGTTCCGATTGACATCGTTCTAGCCATAGGAGCATGATAACGCTTATAAGCACCTGCTATTTCAATTGTTAAGAAATCACCTTTTACATAGGGTCTTTCCGTCCATGTGAGATGTGGACAAGAGGTATTCTCATTTGTTGGCATCATAGGAACTATTGATGGGTAGTCACCACCAAATTCTTTCGTTCCTTGAATTTGAGCGTGATAAATGGCAGCTGCAACATCACACTCTCTAACCCCCACCTGTACTCGGTCATACGCTGCTGTCATTGCATTCTCGACAATTTTTCCAGCTCTTTTCATATACTTCATTTCCTGTTTTGATTTGATTAAGCGAATCATATTAATTAGACTAGATGTGTCTTTAAACATTGCATTTGGTAAGCCATGTTTCAATCGCTCATAACATAATGCAGTAAAGTAATGAACATCCATTTCTACGCCAATGATTCTTGTACTCTGCCCAATCTCAGTTAGAATATTAGCAACAAAGTCAATTGGATGACGCTCTGTCGATTGCACGTAGTAATCAGGATAAGCGATAATATGGTGCTCATCTAGCCACGTCGTTTTTGCTACACCTATAGCATCCATCTGTCTACCAATCCATATAGGCTGCGCATCTTCAAGTGTCACAACCATCATTTGATGAACATAAAAACTCCAAGCAGAATAATTAGTTAAATAATACATGTTCGATGGATTTGAGATGAGGAGAACGTCCACTCCTTCATCGACCATTCGCTTTTTTACTTGTTCTAACCGTTTTGTGTACTCTTCTAATGCGAACAATCATTTCACCTTCTTTCTCTCACTAGTCTATAGAATGTGATGCAGAATCTTCTATAGTTAGCCTTTTTCATTAATTGATAGCTTTTTTTGAAATCTGAACTGACTTTAAGTTACAATCGCTTTTGTAACTTAAATGCAACAACCTTTTGCTCTGTCATTGCCTCTATTGCATACCGAACGCCTTCCCGTCCGATTCCAGATCCTTTTATTCCGCCAAATGGCATTGCATCAATGCGAACATCACTACTGTCATTAATCATGACCCCACCAAATTGTAATTCGTGTATCGCTTTAAAGGCATGCTCGATATTTTCTGTAAAAATGCCCGCTTGCAATCCGTAATTTGTATAATTAGAACGCTCTATTGCTTCCTCAAGCGTGGTAACAGCTTCAATGATTACAACAGGTCCAAATACCTCTTGATTAGCGATTTCAGACGCCCTAGGGACATCTGTAAGAACGGTTGGCTCCAAGAAAGCCTTTCTTCGCTTTGATCCACAACAGACAGTTGCTCCAAGGTTCTTCGCTTCATGAATCCATTGCTCTACACGTTGTGCTTCTTTTTCAGAAATCATTGGTCCAACATCAGTTGATTCATCATTTTTAGCACCCATTTTTAACTTTTTTGTTTTCAAAATAAATTCATTTAAAAATTTTTCATAAACTGATTGTTCAACATAAATCCGTTGAACTCCAATACAGTTTTGCCCTGCAACACCAAATGCACCTGAAACTGTCGCCGAAACAGCCTCTGTTATATTAGCATCGTTTAATACAATCGTTGGCGAGTTAGACCCCAACTCCATCGCGGTCTTTTTGACTCCCACTTTTTGAGTAATTTCTTTTCCTGTTTCATAGCCGCCTGTAAATGAAACAAATCGGACATCATTATGTTGAATCAAGGGATCGCATATAATTGAACCATGTCCCGTAACAACCGATAAAACGCCAGCAGGTAACCCTGCATGTAAAAATGCTTCTGCTAGTCGTAATGCACTTAAGGGAGTCATAGATGCTGGTTTTACAATGACCGCATTACCAGAAGCAATAGCAGGACCAACCTTATGAGCAACTAGGTTAAGAGGATCATTAAATGGTGTAATAGCTGCCACGATTCCAACAGGAAACCGATAAACGTATCCGACTCGATTTTCATGCCCAGGCATTTGTGAAAACGGGATGGTTTCTCCTTCAATTCTTCTTGCTTCTTCAGCACTTAAACGTAATGTCTCAATACAACGCTTTACTTCTTTTCTTGCTTCTCGAATCGTTTTGCTACTTTCTAATACAATCGTTTTTGCGAAAACACCAGCATTTGTATCAATATAGGATGCTGCATCATGAAGAATTCTCATTCGTTCATGTACAGATAAGCTCGCATTTTGCCGCGCTCCCACTCGAGCTTGTGAAATGGCTAAATCTACATCACTTGCGCTTGCAGCAGGTACAGTTGCAATTAGTTCACCGGTACCCGGGTCGTACACGTCTATCGACTCTTTTCGATCTATCCATTGCCCCCCAATTAACATCCGCTCTTGAACAATTTGTTTCGCCATTTTCACCCCTCCATTCCTTATCGACTCCGTTCAATTTGTATTAAATCAATTAAGACCGCAAATCCAGTCTCTTTAATTCCTGCACCTGCCCCCATTAATGTAATTGGACCAGATAAGTCACACGTGTACGTGATCGCATTCATGGCGCCGGTTACACCAGCTAGCGGATCATCATACGGTACCATTTCAGGTTGAACAGCTGCTTTAATACCATTTTCCGTTACGGTCAACGACCCAATTAATTTCCAGCATTTTTGCAAAGATTTTGCTTTTTCTATATCATGAATTGTTAACTCAGATATCCCTTTGCAAATAACTTCCTCACGTTTTAACGGGTACCCTAACACGACATTCGCCAAGATTAACACTTTATATAAAACATCAAATCCTTTTACATCTGCTGTTGGATCTGCTTCTGCATATCCTAATGCTTGCGCCTCTTTCAACGCTGAATCATAATCGAGCCCTTCCTCCATGCGCATTAACATATAATTGGTTGTGCCGTTTAAAATACCTCTTATTTCAGTAATGTCATTGCCTGTAAGAGTTGCTTCAGGTAAGCGTAATGCAGGTGTTCCACTCATTACTGCACCTTCAAATAGCCACTGAACATCATTTTCCTGAGCAAGCTTTGAGAGTGTTTCGTAAGCTAATGCAACCGGCCCTTTATTGGTCATCACAACATTTTTCTTATTCTTAAATGCCCACTTACAATGATCAATCGCAGGTTGACCTGTAGTAACATCTGTAAATGTCATTTCAATAATTGAATCAGCATTCGAATTGGTAATGGTTTCTTCACTTGACCAACCACGAATGAGTCCTGGTTGATCAGGATACGCTTCAAGATTTCCCTTTTCCTTTATTACACTCATAACATCATCTAGGCAAAGTCCTTCCGGGCGATAAAGCGACCCTTTATATAAATCACAGATCGATACAATCGTAAAATCTATTTGATGCTCTTTGCTCAGTTTCGTGCTTTTTTCAAGTAGAATTTCAACAAACCCTTGACCTACTCCACCAAATCCAATTAAAGCAAGTTTATGTGCCATTTATATTCCCTCCTTTTTTTAGCAAAAGTAAGGTTGATTTGATCAGTGTTTGCATGCCTAACTCTAGAGCGCACTCATCAAAGCAAAACGTTGGTTGATGAAGACTAGTTTTCCTTTTTGTTTGATCAAAAGCTCCAAGAAACAACATTGCTCCTTTAAATCGGGTCGTCAGGTGACTAAAATCTTCTCCTCCCATGCCGTACGGCTCTTTGTGAATAGTAACATCTGGTCGAATTGTCTTTATCGCACACTCCAAAACGTCAACAATTTCTGAATCATTATAAAGAGCAGGCTCACCTAAATGTAGCGATAAATCGTAAGCCCCACCTAACCCTCGGATGGTCTCTAATCCTTTTTTTAGTTCAACTGCTAAGTGTTCTCTAGCAGTTTGCGAATACGTCCTCATCGTTCCTTTGATCACCACTGATGATGGAATAACATTCGAGGATGCTCCACCAGTAATTTGACAAATGCTTAGGACAGACGGCTCAAGCGCTGACAATTGACGATGAGACATGCTATATAAATAAGGTAATACCAATGAGGTGAGCCATATTGGATCAACTGATTGTTCAGGATAGGCTCCATGACCTCCCGTACCCATTATTGTAATTGTGAATGTGTCAACATTTGCCATGACCAATCCTGATGTTAATTTCACTTCTCCTAAAGGGAGTTCGGGATCTAAATGTAGGGCGATAATGGCTTCAGTACCTTCGAGAATCCCACTTTGTAATACATATTGCGCACCTGTGTTTCCCTTGTTATCTTCTGTTTCTTCCGCTGGTTGAAACAAACACTTTACTGTACCATGTAGTTTCTTTAATTCGTACAATTTAGACAGATAGAAAACAGCTCCAAGTAACATGGCAGTATGACCATCATGACCACATGCATGCATAACACCAGGTCGACAGGATTGATAAGCCGCTTCTGTTTCTTCTTTAATAGGCAGGGCATCAATATCTGCTCGAAGTCCAATAATTGGTTTTTCACCATCGCCAACCGTTACTAAAGCTCCTGTTTGTAAACCCAACTGTTCAACTCCTGTTGCTATGGTAACTCCTGGTAAGCCTTGTAATTGGTCAATTATATATTTTGTCGTTTCCACTTCCTGAAAGCTTAATTCCGGATACTGATGTAAGTGTCTTCTCCACTTAATTAAACGGGTATGCCACTGATTAGCTTCCATCTATACATCATCCTCATATATTAAAGGTCAATCGCTGCTAGAGCTTGTTGTAAGTCACAAATTAAATCATCTATGTCTTCAATTCCTGCTGAGTAGCGGACTAACCCTTCTGGTATGCCTAAAGCTGCGCGTTCTTCTGCTGAATTCTCAACATGACTTGTCGTTCTTGCTGGACCAACCGTTGTTTCGACTGCACCTAAATTTGCTGCACGATGAGCCAATTGCAATTTTGGTAAAAACTGCCGTACAGCCTCTAATTCTCCTTTTAACGCGAAACTTAGCATTCCACCAAACCCATTCATTTGTTTTTTTGCAATATCATGATGTTTGTGAGTTTCTAGTCCTGGATAATATACTTGCTCAACCTTTTCATGAGTTGATAAAAATTGTGCAATTTTCAAGGCATTTTCTTGTTGTTTTTCAACCCGAAGTTTTAATGTCTTCATTCCTCTTAAAAGAAGGTATGCAGCCATCGGATCCATGGTTGCACCATTAATTTCACGATAATGATAGATTTTCGTTACAAGCTCAGCTGAGCCACACACAACGCCACCTAAAGCATCTGCATGCCCACCAAGAAATTTCGTTGCACTATGAATAACTAAATCAACACCCTCACGTAGTGGATTCTGATTAATTGGGGTGGCAAATGTATTATCGACAAAAACAAGAGCACCAACAGCTTTGGCTGCTTTTGTGATTTGCTCAATATCCGTAATTTTTACTGTTGGATTTGTAGGTGTTTCTAAATAAACTAGTTTGCACCCTTTGGCAATTTCTTTTTCCATTTCTTCATGATTTCCTGTCTCAACTAACGTAACATCAATGTTCAACCTAGGTAAAAATTCAGAGAATATTTTATTTGTGCCACCATACGTATCTTTTATAGAGACAATCTTGTCACCAGGCACAAGAAATGTGAGAAGAGAATTCGATATAGCTGCCATTCCCGTCGAAAAGCTTGTTGCGGCTTCTGCATGCTCAAGCGCTTTTACTTTGTCTTCAAACGCTTGCACTGTTGGGTTGGTATTTCTACCATAAATATGGCCCTTTCGTTTACCTATAGCAACTTCATACCATACATCAATGTCATCATAATTATAGGCAACACTATGCACGACCGGGACTTGCGTTGCTCCATGCACCAAATACTCTTTTTCTCCAGCCCAAACTGACTTTGTACCTTCACTCATCGGTTTCTTTGCTTCCATTTTGCCACCCCTTTCTTTTCTTACTTTCATCGTATTCAATATTCTGGTGAGATTCATTCAACAATTTGTATGAAAAAAGCACAAATAGATTCATTCATTTTTACAAATGTTCTGAAAAGTAATACAATTAACTCGTAGTAGATGCGTGGAAGGAGGAAAGGCTAATGAGTATTACAATGAAAGATGTTCAATCACTTGATATTTTGAGCAATGCCGTTATTCGTAGTGGAGAATATGCACTAGATACAAGAATGGTTGATTGGATCTCTGTTATTGAAGCTCCTGTTGAAACATTTGTCCGAAAAAATGAACTAGTCCTTACTTCTGGGGTTGGTTGCGCTCATAAGCTAGAGGCTTTCTACAAATTTGTGGAGGAAGTCATTCAATCAAATGCATCTGCGTTAGCCATTGCTATCGGCCCTTTTATAAAGACAATTCCTCCTTCTGTCATTCAACTTGCCAATAAGCATAAATTTATATTACTAGAAGTAGATTGGTCTATTCGTTTTTCTGATATTCTAGAAGCTGTTTTAGAACAAATTCATGAAAAAAAACATCAATACCTAGAAAAAATTGAATACATACGAAAGTCCTTACTTGATTATATTCTTACTGGAAAATCTCTAAATCGTGTCGCTGAACATGTTTCACAATCGATTAATTGTAACGTCCTAATCGCAGATAAACGAGGCGTCGTCCGTGGTAAGTCAAATACTTTTTCTAATAATCTCCTTGAAAAGTGGGCTACTTTTTTACAAAAGCAATTAGAAGAGGATGGTATCTATCACTCTTTAGAACAAACATTTGAATGGGTAAAATATGATAGCGGCTATGCCCTACAAGTAACGATTCACTCATCTGGCAATATTCAAGGATATATTGTAGTAGATGGGTTTGGTGAAGAGCCATTAAGTGATGCTGAACACAATGAATGGCTGATGCTGCTTGAACACGTCACAACTGCAGTTGCTATTCATTTTTTACATGAGCAAGCTGCAAAAGAAGCGGAATGGCGCCTGAGGGATGATTTTGTATGGGAGATTTCTAGAGGTGCCATTTCATCTAATGAGCTCTTACTTTCAAGAGCAAAGTCACTAGGCTACCAAATTAATTTGCCCTATATTTGCCTTTTAGCAAAGCCAGAACAGTTAAATGAATCCTTTAAGGCAATGACACACCTCTCCATAACATTTGACCACTGGATGCATGAATGCATCAGACATATGGAAGAAGAAGCAGAAAGCATTGCTAAATCTATGGCACTAAAATCTATGGTGACATATCAAAGGGAAGAATTAATTATATTCTTAGAAGTGAATCATCAGGACGTCGTCGAACAAGCAAAGACATATATTTCGAAATTGCTAAGTCGATTCCAATTTCTCTATCCGTCTCTCACAATTACATGGGGCATTGCCAAACAATATGGGTATTCAAGTTTTGCTACAAGTTACCAAGAAGCGAAAAGAGCACTTGAAATTGGCAGAAAACGCAATGGACCAAATACGATTTCTGTTTATGCAGATACAAAGGTAGATCGAGTAATGGAGAGTTTACTTAAAAATGAAGAATTAATCGAGATAGCCAAGACGATACTTGATTCACTTTTACGCTACGCACGTGAAAGACAAATAGATCTCCTTCATACATTTACGACTTACCATCGTAACCGAGGGAATGTGAGCCAGACAGCTCGTGAATTAAATTTACATCGACAATCACTACTCTATCGTTTACGAAAAATTGAAGCATTAACAAATTGTTCATTAGAGGATGCAGATGACTTATTCTTATTAGACTTAAGTATCCGATTGTGGCTTAACGGTATGGATATAAAAGAAACCGAGTTTAGATCCTAGATCTTTCTCGGTTTTACATTTTGTTCATCTTTTTATTATAAACCATACTCTCGCTTACATTCTTTTAACTTCTCAATACACTCTTGTGCCCATTCGGAGCCCTCTTCTTGTAATGCTACCATTTGTGCTTCTACTGCTTTTTGAAGTGATAGCTTATACTGTGGTATAGGCTCAGTGTAAGTTTTTATTGATGATAAAGGAACCCACGTTTTTTCAAATTCAGCTAATGCTTTACGTTGATGAAAATAGGCAACATTAACCATTTTAGGGTTATGAAGGTCTCCTTGCATAGGATGTTTTAAAACCGCAACTACTTTCACAAGAACACGTCCATTTTCTTCTTGCTTGTCAAGAAGCTCAGCTATATAAACCCCCGTTTTATAAAACGCACGTACATATTGAGTCTCTTCCACTATTTTTCCTCCTTACATTCCACCAATACCTAGTCCAAACATCAGTAGTAAATAGATAATAATCATGAGAAAACCAATACAAAAGCTCCAAATAGCCTGCTTTCTTTTTTGATGCAAGATACAGTATATACCAAATCCACCGAACAAACCTGTTAAGATAAAAAATATAAATACCATAATGATAATCATTATTTCCTGTTGCATCGACTCACCCTATAATCCTGGCACTAACCACGTAAAGATTTGCCACATAAATTCGGAAATAGGGACAAAGTACCGCTCTGAGATGACCCCCATTGAACTGGTTTCTGAAAATCCATCAATGACAATAAAAGTAAAGGTAATTAAAATGGCGATAATTGTTACAGCCAATATGAAAGCCAATAGCAATGCATAGCCTAGGATAACTCGTATCGTCCATTTAAGCCATTCTGGACGTCTTTTTGCTTCGATATGTGAATCCAATCAAATCCCCCCACAAACTATTAAACTTACTTTTATCCTACCAAAAAAACCGAAGAATTAAAGAGAGATTTGCGAAAAAATCATGAACTTCGTTATTTTAAATTCAATTTAATCAAAATCGCTTCAACGGGAACTCCATCAGACGTTGAAACGTCACTGAAATCAAAATCTTGCAAGTTTATTATCTGATTTTGGTTGTTTTGATGTATCATATTCTTTTGGCCAGTAACCTCATGTTCGACCTTTTCACTTTTCTCTTCTACACGTTTTTTTTCATTTTGTAACTCAAACGCTATTGTACTAGCTTCAACATATTGTAACGAAGGTATTTCTTTCTCTTTGGAAGATGGAAACTGTAAGATGACAAGACCCCAAACCGTTACAAACATAGAAATAGCCAGAAATAACACGAATAATTGTTTAATCATGTTCTAGCCCACTTTATCATTTAATACGAATATAATACCATACTCCCAACCCATTGTCTGTTAGGAAAAATGAAGAAACTCCAAACTTTAAAGCAGTTAGGTTACAAGGATACCATGCTTAATTCATCCAATAATGAGCACTTACAAAAAAAAGTAACCGTGTTTATTCTATACACGGTTACTACTATTCCATCTTGGAGGCATATCTTTCCCCCAATGAATATTTCCTATAGTGTGGTGCTTTTCATGTGAATCTAAATACGTGTGATAATGAAAATTAAATGTGTAGCCTTGTTTCGGTGGCTGATCTCGACGTACATGGAAACGAAAAATATCTTCTCCACTTTCTTCGTTATAAAGATGGAAAATTTTCTCTCCAAGTCCAGCTGAAGGTGTATTTGAGATTCTCACCTGTTCCCAATCACTATCAGATAATGTACTAGTCGTTTCACGAAGTACAGTATCTAGCCGAGGTAAGATACTAGTCTCAAAAGACGAACTTATTTTCTCCGTAATCACAGTTCCAAACTTCAACAGACTTTGTTCAGATGCTTGCTTAATAATAAAGTTATTCAGCAGATCAGCAGATGCAACATTACGATGAATATATTGTTCAGCATTAGCTGGCAATACTGTAGCATATAAATCATAGCTTTCTTCATTAACTTGATATATTAGTGGTTTCTCATTACTTTCACCTTGAGTCTTCTGTGGTTCTTCGGCTTGAACGTCTCGAACAAAGTCAATCGTAGGGACAAACAATCCAAAAGTCAGAAGTGCGGATGAAATGACGAGGCCACGCTTCATATGTCGAAGCATTTTCATACGCCCTTTCATAGTTTCAATTTTCTATTAACTCTATTCTCTCATGAAATCTATGAAAACGCCATTACAATCCTATTACAAGCTTATGAAATACTATGGTAAATTAGATGCTCCCATTAAATAACGATCGCATTCTCTTGCTGCTTCTCGTCCTTCGTGTATCGCCCAAACAACTAAGCTTTGTCCACGACGATTGTCTCCTGCAGCAAAAACACCAGGAACACTTGTCATATATTTCCCATATTCAGCATCAATCGTTGAACGAGATGTTGTTTGCAGAGACAACTCTTCGATAATACGCTTTTCTGGCCCAGTAAAACCAACAGCTAGTAAAACAAGATCTGCAGGCCATACTTTTTCTGTTCCAGGAATTGGAGTACGAATTTTTCTACCTTTTTCATCAATTGTTGTTTCGACTCCAATAGTATGAATCTCTTTTACATTTCCGCTTTCGTCACCAACAAATTTTGTTGTGCTCACTTGATAACTTCGAGGGTCTGTACCGTAGACTGCTTTTGCTTCTTTTTGACCATCTTCCACTTGATGAATTATTGGGAATAATGGCCACGGATTCTTGTCCCCACGCTCATCAGGCTTTTGACGGTTAATGTCAAATTGAGTAATTGACTTTGCACCGTGACGCACTGATGTCGTAATACAGTCAACTCCTGTATCTCCACCACCAATAACGATAACATTTTTGCCTTTTGCAGAAATGTATTTTCCATCTTCAAGGTTGGAGTTCAGTAAGCTTTTTGTATTCGCTGTTAAGAAGTCCATCGCATAATGAATTCCTTTTAAGTTACGTCCCTCTACCTCCACGTCGCGTGGTTTAGTTGCTCCAGTACATAAAAGAACTGAATCAAAATCATTATTTAATTCAGCAGCTGATACATCTTTGCCAATCTCTACATTGGTCTTAAACGTAATCCCTTCTTCTTCTAAAATACTCACACGGCGCTCAACGATATGATTAGCAAGCTTCACATCAGGAATTCCGTACGTTAGAAGTCCACCAATGCGATCTTCACGTTCAAACACAGTAACAGAATGACCAGCTTTGTTTAATTGCGCAGCTGCTGAGAGTCCAGCTGGACCTGATCCTACTATTGCTACCTTTTTGCCCGTTCGTTTTGAAGGAGGTTGAGGTACAATCCATCCTTCTTGGAATCCTCGTTCAACGATGTGATATTCAATACTTTTAATTGATACAGCATCATCACTAATCGCTACTGTACAAGAACCCTCACAAGGCGCTGGACAAACTCTTCCAGTAAATTCAGGGAAGTTATTTGTTTTATGCAGTCTTTCTAGAGCTTCTTTCCATTTGCCACGATACACTAAATCGTTCCACTCTGGAATTAAGTTATAAACAGGACATCCAATCTCACCAGATCCGTCCATTGTCGTACCTGTTTGGCAAAAGGGCACTCCACAATCCATACAGCGTGCACCCTGTTGACGTAAAGTAGGTTCCGACATTAAATTTTGAAATTCCTTCCAACTTTTCGTACGTTCAAATGGATCTCGCTTTGTTGGGTTTTCTCTCTTGTATTCAATAAATCCAGTTGGCTTCCCCATCGCAATCACTCCAATCTCTCTTCTATCTCTCTGCAATCTTAGAAGAAAGATGACCTCAAAATAACATTCTGATCTTAGGCAATATCCAAACTCAATTTGGCTTTGACCTTAAGATCAGAACTTCTTACTTGAGTCACCTTTACTTTACTTATTTTCCACTCACTCTAGACTTATCGCTTTTGTTTGCATCAAATGCAACCATAACAGCATCTATATCAGTTAGTCCTTCTTGTTTCACACGATCAATAGCCTCAAGCATTCTCTTGTAATCTTTCGGAATGATTTTTACAAATTTCGGTAAAAACTCACCCCAATTTGAAAGGATCTCTTCGGCTAGAGTGCTCTTTGTATATGAATAATGATTATTTAATAACGTACGTAGTAGTTCCATATCTGCTTTTTCAATTACAGGTTCTAAATGAACCATTTCTTTGTTGCATTTTGAGTCAAACGTTCCATCTTTATCAAGTACAAATGCAATACCGCCTGACATTCCTGCTGCAAAGTTTTTCCCAACAGACCCTAAGTTCACAACTACTCCACCAGTCATATACTCAAGACCATGGTCCCCAACACCTTCAACAACAACACTTAGACCTGAATTACGAACAGCAAAACGTTCGCCAGCAATCCCGTTGATGTATGCTTCACCGCTAGTGGCACCATAAAAAGAAGTATTTCCAATTAGTATATTCTCTTCTGCTTTAAAAGACGATACTGTCGGAGGATAAACAATGACTTTTCCACCAGATAGTCCTTTTCCTGTGTAGTCATTCGCATCACCTTCAAGGCGCAATGTCATCCCTTTTGGCACAAATGCACCAAAACTTTGACCAGCTGAACCTTTGAAATCAAATGTGATCGTATCTTCAGGTAAGCCTTCTGCACCGTAACGTTTACTTATTTCACTACCAACAATGGTTCCAACAACACGGTCAACGTTTTTAATCGGGAAACTAGCATGTACTTTCTCCCCATTTTCAATTGCTGGCTTACTAGCAGCTAGCAATTCTCTGCTATCAAGGGATAACTCAAGCTGATGATCCTGGCTCTTAGTACAGTAATTGCTTTCATGATCTTCAGGCTTAGGTTGATAAAGCAGATTTGATAAATCAATGTGCTTAGCCTTCGAGTTATCTACATTTTTATTAGCCTCTAGCAAGTCTGTACGTCCAATCAAATCATCGAGTTTACGGAAGCCAAGTTCTGCCATAAGCTCACGAATTTCCTCAGCGATAAAGCGCATGAAGTTTTCAACGTGCTCCACCTGCCCCATATACTTTTTACGAAGTTCAGGATTTTGAGTAGCAATCCCAACAGGACAAGTATCTAGATGACATACACGCATGACGATACAGCCTAGTACAACTAATGGTGCGGTTGAGAATGCAAACTCTTCTGCCCCTAGCAAAGCAGCTACAACAACATCACGACCTGTCATTAATTTTCCGTCAGTTTCAAGTGTTACACGATTACGAAGGTTGTTAAG
Organism: Halalkalibacter kiskunsagensis; assembly: GCF_037027555.1. NCBI lineage: Bacteria > Bacillati > Bacillota > Bacilli > Caryophanales > Bacillaceae > Halalkalibacter > Halalkalibacter kiskunsagensis. The sequence goes on from NZ_JAXBLX010000003.1 coordinate 121,370, forward strand.
CAATAATGTTTGATGCGTTTCAGCTAATCCAATTTCCCAAGGAAGCCCTGTATGCTTAATACTTGTTCTTGCAGCAGCTCCTGTACCACCATCATACCCACTAATGATAATTCCGTCAGCACGCCCCTTTGCAACGCCTGCAGCGATTGTTCCAACTCCTGTACCAGCAACAAGCTTTACGCTGACCTTCGCTGTAGGATTCGCATTTTTCAGATCATGAATTAATTCAGCTAAATCCTCAATTGAATAAATATCATGATGTGGAGGTGGTGAAATAAGTCCAACACCAGGTGTTGATCCTCGAACTTCTGCAACCCATGGGTACACCTTATTCCCTGGCAATTGTCCACCTTCACCTGGCTTAGCTCCTTGGGCAACTTTAATTTGGATCTCGTCTGCATTAACTAAATAATGGCTTGTTACACCAAATCTCCCCGAAGCTACTTGTTTAATAGCACTGCGACGTAAATCTCCATTTTCATCAGGAGTAAAACGATTAGGATCTTCTCCACCTTCACCTGTATTGCTTTTCCCACCAATACGGTTCATCGCAATTGCTAATGTTTCATGCGCTTCGCTAGAAATCGAACCAAATGACATTGCACCAGTTCGGAACCGTTTAAAGATTTGTTCAGCTGGTTCCACTTCGTCTATTGAAATAGACGTACGACCTTCTTTAAACGCAAGTAGACCACGTAACGTTGTTTGTTCTTTAGTCTGCTCATTTATCGCATTTGAGTACTTCTTGAACAAATCATAATTATCATTTCTACATGCATTTTGAAGCATGTGAATTGTGTGAGGATTGTATTGATGAGGCTCTCCGTTGCGACGCCATTGTAGGTCATCACCTGGATCTAACGCCTTGTCTACACCTTCTTGCTCAGAATAAGCTCTGCTATGGCGAGTGCGAACTTCTTCTTCAATAATCTCTAGATTCACTCCACCAATTCTCGTCGTTGTCCAAGTAAAATAATGCTCGACAACAGAGTCATGAATTCCAACAGCTTCAAAAATCTGTGCACCACGATAACTTTGAATTGTCGAAATACCCATTTTTGATAAAACTTTCATAATTCCTTTTGTGGCTGCTTTTACATATTTATTTACTGCTTCAACATACGAAACATCCTCAAGCAAACCATCTTGGATTTGACCATCAATGGAATCAAATACAAGGTAAGGATTTACTGCTTCAGCACCATATCCAAGCAAACATGCAAAATGATGTACTTCTCTCGGTTCACCAGACTCTACGAGTAAGCTAACCTGCGTTCTCGTCCCTTTACGTATCAGGTGATGATGCAATCCTGCAACTGCAAGTAAAGCAGGAATAGCAGCTTGCGTTTCACCCATTCCACGGTCACTTAAAATGATAAGAGTATGTCCCGTCTTAATCGCAGCATCCGCGCGAGCAAAAAGTGAATCTAACGCCTGCTCAAGTTGGCTTTCTTTCTTTGAAACATCAAATAATATTGGTAGCGTAATAGATTTAAAACCTTCCATTTTATTATGGCGCAACTTCGCTAATTCTTCATTATCCAAAATCGGATAAGGAAGGTGAATATGGCGACAACTTAAAGGTTCTGGGTTTAATAAATTGCGCTCCGCTCCAATAGTCGTACCCATTGCCGTAACAACTTCTTCACGAATCGCATCAATTGCCGGATTCGTTACTTGTGCAAACAATTGTTTAAAATAGTTATATAAAAGTTGTGGTTTTTTTGATAGCACCGCAAGAGGTGAATCATACCCCATTGAGCCAACAGGATCTACTCCATCTTTCACCATTGGTTGGATCACTTTAGACAACTCTTCATACGTATAACCAAACGCGAGTTGGCGAGTTTCTAAGTTTTTAAAATCGGTGTTTACAACATGAGCTGTTTCAAGAACATCTTCTAATTGAATTAAATGATCCTTGACCCATTCTTCGTATGGGTGTTCACTTGCAATTTCGTGCTTAATTTCTTCATCAGGGATAATACGCCCTTCTACTGTATCGACCAAAAGCATTTGACCTGGGTGAAGTCTTTCTTTGTAAAGAACATTTTCAGGTTCAATGTCAAGAACCCCTACTTCAGATGACATAATAATATAATCATCTTTAGTAACATAATAACGAGAAGGTCTTAAACCGTTACGGTCTAAGCAAGCGCCAATTTGCTTGCCATCCGTGAAGGCTATTGCAGTTGGACCATCCCATGGCTCCATTAATGTACTATGAAATTGATAAAATGCTTTTTTCTCCGCACTCATTTGCTCATCATTTTGCCAAGGCTCTGGAATCATCATCATTGCTGAGTGAGCCATCGATCTGCCAGCTAAAGACAAGAATTCAATCGTATTATCAAACATTGATGAGTCAGAACCATCCTTATCAACAACCGGATGGATCTTGTCAATATCATCACCGAATGCATTTGATTCAAACATTGCCTCACGTGCGTGCATCCAGTTGACGTTTCCTTTTACTGTATTGATTTCACCATTGTGAATCATATAGCGATTCGGATGAGCTCGCTCCCAACTAGGAAATGTGTTTGTACTAAATCTTGAGTGAACAAGTGCAATCGCCGTTTCAAAGTCATGATCTGGAATATCCAAATAGAATTGGTCCACTTGCTCAGTTGTAAGCATTCCTTTATAAACAATTGTCCGACTGGATAAACTTGCAAAATAAAAGGATTCATTCTCTGGAACCATTGAAGCAAGCTCATGCTCGGCACGTTTCCGAATAACATACAACTTACGTTCAAACGCTAGTTCCGTTTCTAGGTCAGAATTTCGTTTAATAAATAATTGACGAATATATGGCATCGCTGCTTTTGCCGCATTACCAAGCATAGAATTATCAACAGGAACATTACGCCATCCTAGAAGCTCCATATTTTCTTTTTCTATAATAGCTTCTATACCTTTTTCGCAATTCTCCCTTGCTTCTTCATCCTGTGGCAGAAACAGCATCCCTACTCCGTATTCGCCTGCTTCAGGAAGAGCTACCCCATCTGCTAAACAGACTTTTTCAAAGAAACGATGAGGAATTTGCAAAAGAATTCCTGCACCATCTCCAGTATTTACTTCGTCACCTTGCCCACCGCGATGTTCTAAATTGCGCAAAATTTGAAGCGCATCTTGAACAACTTGATGCGATTTCTTCCCTTTCATATGGGCTAAAAAGCCGATACCGCAATTATCATGCTCGAATTGTGGATCATATAGGCCTTGTTTTTTCGGTAATTGTGCGTACCGCATTTGGCATCAACCCTTTCTCCAAAAAAGTAAAAATCAATCAACTCTCCCCAAAATATAATGAGCTAATATACAGGATCATATCATTTTTCTGACATTTCGGCAAATTGAAATTTGAAGTATTATGGTATGAAAGCGCTTCCTATATGGTACTTTCACAAAAAAATTCATGAAATTAATATTGACTACAAATAAAAATATTGTATATTAACAACTATTTTCTGTATAAAAATTCAAACACTAGCTAATATAAATTACTTTTTTATAAAAGTTTATTCATTTATAAGATTCCGTTGTAAAAAATGATCATAATTTCATTTTCTATTACTATTTCTTCTCAAACACTTTTAAAAATTTTCCTTATCTCCTTCTAGAGGATGATTGTATTGCATTCGAAATTCCATCATAATATTACATAGCCTGAAACTATATGACATGAAATACGTAAAAAATTTATAATCAAATGATTTTAGTAAGAGGAGGAAATAAAATGAGCGGACTTTCCAATCAATCAAAATCCGTATTAGAACAATTTAAGCAAGATGAGGATATTTCGAAGCTTTTAAATTCATTAGATACATTAGGAGAAAATGAACAACGCGAAGCCGGGGAATCGCTTGAAGCACTTAAACGCCCTGTCAAAGAAATGATGCAAGATCAGTCAAATCAACTGCCAAGCCAGCTCCATCAACTAAAAGAAACGGTAAGTCAATTGGAACCGAGTCATCTTAAGACGAATCAAACAAAAAAATGGATCAATAAATTGTTAAGACGTAATCCTATTGAGCAGTATGCACGTAAATACCAAACGGTAGAGGCTCAAGTTGACCATATTGTCGAAGGTCTTCTCTCTGGAAAAGATAAATTGCAAGAAGACACATTAATGCTTCATCAATTAAAGGAAGTTGCTAAAGAGCGAATTGCTAATTTGAATGAACAAATTGAGCTCGGTCATCATTTAAATAAAATGCTTGAAAATGAAATGACGAAAGAAGAGTGGATTGATAACCCAAATGAACTAAAAAAAGGACAGTTAAAAGTTATTTCTAGGGTGAAAAACATGTCTCAGGCAGTCATGGTCTTACAACAATCACTAGCTTCTGTTGATCTAATCGTTGAAAATAATGATAAGTTAGAAGAAGCTATCTTCAACGCCATTACCATGACTAAAAACGTTATAACTGTTTCTGCATCTATTCAATTAGCTCTATCTAACCAACAAAAAGTAATTAAAGCAGTAAAGCATGTTAATGAAGCAACTGAATCAATGCTTTTATCTAACTCTGAGCTCCTAAAACAAAACACTGAGGAAACACTAAAAACGTTAGAAGAACCTGCTATTGCGCTGGATTCATTTCGAAAAGCTTATAATAATGTTTTTGAAGCAATTGAATTAACTGAAAAATCCAATGAACGAATCGTACAATCTGGACAGGAATTTATTACTGAGTTAGACAAATTAAATAAAGAAATGAGAACTAAGTTGCTTAAATAAGTAAACCAAATTCAAAATTAGTTAGAAAGGAGGGACATAATTATGCAATGGTTAGAGAAAATGAAAAACGCATTTACCCCAGCACATAGAAAACAAGTTGAAGAACACATAATTCGAGATACAACGACGAGAAAGTTATTAGAAGATACTGAGGAACTTCTTCTTAGAATCGCAGAAAAAGCCCCTCCCTCAAATCAAAAAAAGTCAATTCGGAGAAAACAGAAAGAATGGCTAATTAAAGTGAAGGTAACTCAAACATTTATTTCCATTGTGATGATGGATCAAAAACATTCATCTTCACCAATCAAAAAACGCATAGTCATTAAGTGCTATCGAAAATACATGAAATCTAAAAATGGTGTAGGTTTATGTAAAGAAGCTACAATTAGATATATGAAAGATGGACGAGCCCACATTCGTTCCATTCGTGAGTCCCCTATGTTTCATAATCTTTTTTATCGAATACATCATCTTGACCTTGCATTCTCAGGTGAACAGGTCACTTTTGAGAAACCTTCTAAAGAGATGCTTGTTAACCAACATCATCTCCTGCAAGAAACACATACTAATGATGTCACCTATTTACTTGAAGAAGCTAGACGATATATTCAAACGGTTAAACAATTTTCAGTGGATCCAATAATTGAAAGCCGCCTAGAACGCTTGGTACAACAAGCACATAAGTTACAAGATGATTTTATGCTATTAGATTTTGAACAACGTCATATTGTCAGACGAATGTTCAAGGAGGACGTTCCTTCCATGATACATACATACTTATCTTTATCTATAAAACATCAACTAGAACATAAAGAGAATATCTATGTCACCTTATCAAAAATGGAACTAACTCTCATCTCTTATGTTGAGCAATTAGAAAAGTTGAAAGTTGAAAGAATGGATTATTTACTTCAATTACAATCTTTACGGTATGATAATAAAACGTAAATAGGCACTCAATCTTTCAAACGACAGACTTGCTAAAAGAATTCTAACCCGACTATAATGAAACTACATAATTATTACTAAGGGTTAATTCGAAAAAGCGAGGGATAATATGGATCGCAAGCAAGCACAATCACTTATAAATAAAGTCGTGAAAGTTAAAGAAGGTATTTACGGAAGTTACTTTGCTGTCTTAAAAAAAATCATTGCAGAGCCAAGAAAACCTTGGAGAGGAATCGTTCAAATACTCTCTGTAGATAAACTCCCTGTATTTGATGATAAAAAAACGCAATTACTCCCTATAAAATACCATGATGGCCAACTCGTTGAATGTGAAGGTGTGAAGCTATCAGAAGTAAGTGAGATTTACACTCCCTCATCTTTTGAAATGAGTTTGCTAGAGGCGGTACAAGATCGCTACAAGGAACTAACAGTAAACATTCAAACCATTCAAAATAAGCAAGCAGTGTTACGTCAGTTTTTATCAGAGCGTGGCTTGAACATGCAATTTAACACACAGACAAAAAATGAAAGGTCTGCTATCACCTACACCTTTCACCATGATGGAGACCAATTTATATTAATTGACGAGAATGAAAACAGACTTAACTTAGACGATTGTCCCTTTTCAATCTCTTGGGAAAATCAGCATGAGTGGATAACTGGAAAATATGAGGGGAACGGAAACTTTGTCTCAGAAAATGGCATCCGATATGTGCCAAAAGAAGGAGCAGTCTTTGTTATCGAGGATGAACAATTTGACCCCTATGTTATTTTACGTAATGAGCTTGAACCAGCAGCATTATCTTCTCTTGAGAAAAGTTTAGAACGCTATAAAATTACTCATAACGATTTAGTTAAGTGTCATAACTCACTCCTTTTACAACTATTAGGATCAAACGAAAAAAAATCTTTTCATGGAGTAAATTTCCTTACCTATAAAGGACCAGATGGAATAGTTCTCGTACAACATCATTATGAAAGAACGCTTCAAAACTATAATAATGATAAAATTTATGATCGATTTGAATTCACAACTGATCAAGGGAAGCGCTCTATTTCAACTTATACGAACGCCTACTCCTTATAGTTTGTTTCGGTGTAATAGCTTCCCTCCTCTAATGAAAAAGGATGTCGCATAAAGGTCCTACTCTCCTTTTGCAACATCCTATTCTGTCATGATCCTTCTGTTGTTGTATCTGATCGCGCTGAATACCAATCAAGCATCTTATCTGCTTCTTTTTTTTCAATGTCTAACACTGTAAACGTTTTTCCAATAACGCTCGATAAAATGGAAAAACGAAAATTTGCTAACATTTTTCGTCTTTGTAAAATAGATGATCTTATTTCAGCTGATTGAATCTTTTTCTTTTTAGAAATAACGAGGATTTGACTTATTTTACGATAACGCAACCATAAATGTGTGTGATCAAAGCCTGACCCTGCATCACGATATTGTAAAAAGCCAAACAACAAACAAACGACTACAGCGATAAACCCGTAATAACCATATGGACTAATTATCGTTCCAATTAATAAAGTAGCAATTAGAGGTATAACTGATAAACGAATAAAGAAACGAAATACTGATCTCTTTGGTACAGGTTTAATCTCGTAACGGCGAGCATAATCAGGTATGAGGTTTTCAAAAGCATCAATCATCTCTTGTTCGTTTGCTATTGGTAGCAACACGGTTGAAAGTTGTTCATCATTTGTTCCCCCACCAGCACTTTCGACATATACAGCTCCATATCCAAAAGGCTGACGAAAAATATTTCGAACGATTCTAATAGCCGTTACTTTGTTCGAATGAATTGTCAGTTGCCTTTTTTCTAATAATCCTCTTGAGATGACCAATTCGTTATCAAATTTCTCAATGGTAAAACCGCCATACTTTATAAGGGTGCCAAAAAATGATATACACCAGGAAACAAATACAATGACTACAATGAACGTAGCTGCAAGCATGATTCCAGTACTCGCAAAAAAACGAAATACTTGGTCATAGATCGTTTCAGGCAAAAACTGCTCAATTTGGCTAAATAACGCAGCTACAGCAGATATCGTTAGGCCAAGGCCACTTGAAGTTAAGGCAGCAATCATCAAGTGATTTGTCTTTAATCTCCATGTATAATCAGCTTCATGTTTATGTAGGTTTTCTCCTACTTGTTCTGATTGATTGTGGCCATAGTTTCTATTTGTTAATTCAGAAGAAATTTCTTCAGCTTCTTCTCTGCTGATCGCAATGAGATTTACTTCTGGCTCCGCTCCTCCTCCTGCTGTCTCAATTTTAAGTTTAACAAGTCCGAATAAACGTTGAAACAGTCCAGCTGTTATATCAATACTTTGCACTCGTTGCTGTTGAATATAACGTTTCTTTTTCACAAAAATTCCTCTTTGAATGTAAAGCTCTCCTGCATTAATCCGGTACCTAAATGTTAACCAATTTGCAATCCCACTAATAAAAATAAAGAGTAAGATAGCAAGCCAAATATACTCAAATCGAAAAAAACCAATTGATTCACTTGAACTACCTAAAAAGAAACTCACGATAAAAGGAATCAAAAAACTCCTTAATGCACTTACAAACGAGACAAAAATAGCTGCGACATGTAGTCGCTTTAAATTACTCATCTTCAACTACCGCAGCAAGCTCGGCAATACGATCTCGCAATTCATCTGCTATTTCTATCGTCAATGAAGGAATCTGATGTACTGTTGCTGCTGTTGAAATAGATACTGCAGCTAATTTGTATTTTCGTAGTAGCGGCCCTTGTTCAGTATCTACGTGCTGAACACGTGACATTGGAATGAGTGTACGTTTTCTGATAAAGAAACCTCGTTGCAAATCAATTTCATCTGCTAAGACATCATAGCGCCATCGCTTCCATCGTAACGGTGGGATTATCACTACAGTTAAAACTACATAAATGATATAGCCGCTTAGTAAGATCCATAAGATCCATAACGGTACTGAAAAAAAGTAAATAATAATGCCATATGCAATTGGTACAAGTGCTACAAAAAGACTTTCTAAAAACGCTCGTAGTCGCCAAACAGGTAAGGCTTTTTCTGATAAAAACTGAGATGGTTCGAGGCGCAAAATTTTCCCCCCTCATATAAATAAAATTACTCGCTTTCTTCATCGTCTGACACGTACACAATCTCTACACCAAGATCCTTAAATACTTGAATAAGTGCATGATTTAAATCACGGTCATAAAGTAAACCAATCGATTCAACTATTTCCAATTCTTCAAGTTGACCGGCTTCTGCATCTTCAATCAATTCAATGATATCATCCATCTTACGTTTTTTTATCTCATCTAGAACTTCTTCTTTCGTCATCATGGCACCCCTATTCCTTCGTTTTACGAGATTCGGTCATTTGTTTCCAAACAGATCCTTTTGCTACTTCGCCACCTTCAATACGCTCAAGAGCCATTTTCACTTGCAAAGCAACTTCAAATTCCGGGTCGTTCTCCGCTTGTTTTAATGGATCAATTGCCCTTTCATCCCCCACTTCATATAAAAACATTGCAGCACGCCAACGAACCAATTTATTTTTATCTTTTAAAGCTTCGATCATAGCTGGAATTGCATCCTCATTTCCAAGATCGGATAAACAATCTCCTGCTGTACGCCTAACGGTGACAGAGCTATCTTTTAGCGCCTTATATAAAGAAGGTAATACTTCTTTTGTTTCAATCATTCCAAAGTAAACCGTTGCTAAGCGCCTAATGGATGCCTTCTCGTCATTTAGCGCTTTTTCTAAGACAGGGATATCTTTCTCTTTTGGATCCATTCTCTCTAACACCGCATAGCGTTCACGCCAATCTGTTCGATCGAGCATTTCTAATGTCACATCAATGAATCGTTCACGCCATTCTACCTGGATGTCTTGAGCTCCATTTGCCATCGCTACAAGCCCTTTTAAACGCTCGTCCGAATACGCAGCCAAAAGTTCATCTGTAACTTCTTTAGCTACAACATCCAACTCACCATAACGGACTCCCTTTTCTATCCATTTTCGTTCCATTACTACATTATCATCAGGCTTTTGGGCATTTGCTATCGCCTGTGCAAAACGTTCTGGTAAGCCCTCACGTTGCTCTTGTTCACCATCTGTTACTTTAAGTTGCATCGGAATTCCTTTAAATGTTTGCACAAAGACATTTACTTCACCAAAGTGTTCGTTTCCCTTGTTGTTGTCGTCTGCTTGAGTTCCTACATCTTCCCCAAAAACCGAGCGAACTTGTGGGAGTATACTTTTCCAATCAACTTTAGGATGTCGGTCTATCGCGATAAAATCAGCAACATGATAAACTCCTTTTACTCCGTCAATATCGAACAAAGCTTGTATGTAAGTCGGTGCTTCCAACTTATTTTTTTCCGTGTAATTATTTCTCGAACTTTCACCAAGACTCTCACTTAATGTCAATTTCATCGTATTTGGACTTGGTGTCGGTTCAATTGAAGTAATATGCATTTCTTGACCCTCCAGTTTCTTTCCTTTTCTCTCCTTGATCTTATCACAGCACCAAAGCTCGTGCCAACAACACCAACTTCAAAGCAATCAAGAAAGCAATTTTGTATGATAATCCGCTTTTCATCATCAGTATTATAAATGTGAATAGCCTTTTTTTGCAGCCAATTCTATCACTTTCTTGGATATTTATTAAAAAAAATCCCTTGATTGACAATTACATGTATTTGAAACATGAAAAATATAGCTTGTCTGTTATAATAGAGAAAAAGGGAGGGGTTTTTTTTAATGAGAATAGCTTTTTTATCTGATATACACGGAAATGCTACCGCGCTAGAGGCGGTACTTGGTGATCTAAGATCTCAGCAAGTTGATAAAATTTGCTTCCTCGGCGATTTATGTTTCCGTGGTCCTGAACCAAAACGCGTTCTTGATATTGTCCGTAGCCTTGAGACAGATGTCATCAAAGGAAATGCCGATGAATGGCTAGTACGTGGAATTAAAGAAGGTGAAGTTCCAGACAGTGCTCTTTCTATCATGCAACAAGAACGCGATTGGACTCTGCAGCGATTAAACGAGGACGATTTGACGTATTTAAAAAATTTACCTACTGAGCTGGTTTTGGAGGATGGACTAGATTCCATTGTACATGCATTTCATGCAACACCAACAAGTTTGTTTGATGTTGTTCTACCCGATCAGACAAAAGAAATTGAAAACAATCTTATGCAACGAGATGACGCTGACCTTTACGTTTATGGGCATATCCATCAGCCATTCATTCGATCACTTCATGGAAAAAATGTTGTAAATACTGGAAGTGTTGGAATGCCATTTGACGGGCACCCACTTGCGTCTTACGTAATAGCCGAAATTGAAGAAGGCAGACATCGCCTCCATTTAAATCGTGTACCATATAACAGAGAGCACGTAGTTGAAATTTACAAGCAAGGTGGGTATCCAAATATTGAAACAATGGGAAGAGTCATTTTTTACGGTGTTAGACCTTAATAATGAGTACTTATTAAAAAAGCAACACCTTTCATAATATCCATAATGGTTGCCTTATCATGATACATGAAGGCAACTTCTTTTTTTTCGTTCAAAAGAACTGTCGTTGGAACTCCCATACACTGATAGAGATCATATACCATTGTTCCCTCATCTCTTAACACAGGAAAAGTATATTCGTTTTCTCTCAGAAATGAAGCTACATTTACTCCAGGATCACGACCTGTTACATGTATCATAACCATCTCCATATTTTGAGTGTCCATTGACTGATACAATGTATGTTTTGCATGTAGATCTCTTTTTGAATCCGGACACCAAGATGTCCAAAAAGTTAACATTGTCACTTTCTTTGAGGCATCAGCTAGTGACCAACTATGCTCTGAGTTTAAAATGGGTAATGAGAAGTAAGGTGCTTGTTTCATTTGTATCCATCCTTTTATATAAAAATAATGGTGACTCAATAATAGATTGAGTCACCTTTGAAACAATTATTTAGAGCAATGTTCATTATAAGCAAGTGCTAAATTACGAATAATGTCCTCCGGCGCAGCACCTTCAATCTGCTCTCTCGGGATAAAATGCACAACTTCACTTCCTCTTAATAAAGCCATTGATGGTGAAGATGGCGGAATTTCCGAAAAATATGAACGCATTTGAGCTGTTGCTTCCTTATCTTGTCCGGCAAAAACAGTAACAAGATGATCAGGTGTATGATCATGCTGAAGCGACGTCACAGCTGCTGGGCGCGCTAAGCCTGCTGCACAACCACAAACAGAGTTAATGACAACTAAAGTCGTCCCCTCCGCTTGCTTCATATATTGATCTACCTCTTGCGATGTTGTTAATTCTTTAAAACCGTTTTCTGTTAACTCTGCCCTCATCGGCATAACGACTTGACGCATGTATTCTTCATAAGCCATTGACATTTCTTTCTTATCCCCTTTCTGTATTTGATTGTTTCCTCAAAATCCAGGTAGCTGCATAAGGCTTCACGATGTCGTGAACATAGGCAATTGATTGAAATGCATATATCCTTTCTACTCCTAACCCTTTTTGAAACAATAGTAAACACGGTACGCTTTTGATTTTCCATTTTTGTGCAAAGGCTGGTGAATGGTTAATATTTAATGAGAATATAGGCAATGTTTCAAACGTTTTTTCTACAACTCCTACCATTCTTTCTGCCAACTTACAGGTCCCGCATAGTGGTGTATAAACAAAGACGATCGTTAATGGATCACGGGCACCTAGCATCTCATCCAGTTTGCTACTTGAAATCTCCTCCATATTTTCCCTCATTTCATCATTTATTATTTTAACAGAAAATAATAAATGATGCATAAGATAACACTTAATGTAATTCACATTTGCAAACAAAAGCGAGCATCGCCGATGCTCGCTTTTGTATTAGCGTCTAAGAATGAAATGATTTTTCAATTGATTTACTTGAATTTGAGTGCGATACAATTGATCACGCTGTTCAGGAGTTGCTGCATGCATTAACGCATCAAGCTCCATACTTAATTCTTCTAAATGAGTTTGAGCTTGAATGTACTTCTCCGGCTCTTCAGGTTGAACTCGTTGTGAGTTGTCAAATGTCTGCTGACATTGTTCAAGTGTTGTTTCTGCTTTTTCAAGAAAGTGCTCAAGATTCGTGCGCTCTGTCATGATCATTCCTCCTGTAGTTTATGAATTCCTGATCTTACTTTGCGCAACTAATTCAAGCGTTATTCACTAACTTGTACACCATGAAATCATAAGCAATCATTGAACTTGAAAAAATCAATTGTGCCTCTTCTTCTAGCGCCTTCTCCTCTCCTGCATAACGCGAGCTAATATGAGTTAGAATCAAATTACCAACATGAGCTTTTTTGGCAAGCAAGGCAATATCTGCAATAGTAGAGTGTCCAAATTGATCAGCGTGAGTTTTTTTATCTGATAAAAATGTCCCTTCGTGTATAAGCAAATTAGCGGATTTAGCAAAATCAATCATTTTTTCTAATGGCCGAGTATCACCCCCAATGATAACAACCCTTCCTTTTTTATCTTCATTCACGAAGTCTGATCCATGAATGATGCGTCCGTCAGCTAGTGTAATTTGTTCTTTTTGTTTGATTTTCTGATAAATAGGTCCCGGTTCTATCCCCAAACCTTTTAGCTTTTCCACGTTTAACGATCCAGGCTGATTCGATTCAGTTAGTTTGAATGCAAAGCTTGGCATGACATGATCGAGTGATAAGCATTCAATCGTAATCGATTCATCACTATATACCTCTCCTTCTTGAATATCGACAAAATGAAGATCATAGGAAAGATAGGATTGTGATATTTTTAATGAGGTCTCGACATATTCTTTAACTCCAATTGGGCCATAAATAGTTAGCGTTGTTTTAGCTCCTTGAGCTGAACGGGAGCACAATAATCCTGGGAGACCAAACAAATGGTCTCCATGAAGATGGCTGATAAAAATCCGATCAATTTTAGTTAATGTAATAGGACTTTGTAAAATTTGGTGCTGTGTAGCTTCCCCGCAATCAAATAACCACTGAGTGCTCTTTTTCTGAAGGAACCGAACGACTAACCCACTAACATTTCGACTTGTAGAGGGAACTCCCGAACCTGTACCTAAAAAATGAAATTCCATGACGTCACCTATTCTTTTTATAACTCTATTTCGCTAAAGCGTCGGCAAATGCTTTTGCATATGGAGGCAAATCAGGAGGTCTACGGCTAGATATTATATGACCATCTACCACAACAGCTTGATCAATCCATATTGCACCTGCATTTTCCATGTCATCTCGAATGCCTGGTGTGCTGGTAACCTGTCTTCCTTCAAGAATTTTTGCAGAAATTAAAACCCAGCCTGCATGACAAATTTGTCCAATCGGCTTTTCGTTTTTGTCCATTTCTTTCACAATGTTCAAAACTTCTTCATAACGGCGTAATTTATCAGGCGCCCATCCACCCGGTACGAGAATTCCGTCATAATCTTCAGCTTTGACATCTTCATATGCATATTGTGATGTAGCTGGCACCCCATATTTCCCTATATAGGTTTTTCCTTTTTTATTTCCAATTAAATGAACTGTTGCCCCTTCTTCTCTTAGACGCATGACTGGATACCAAAGTTCCAAGTCTTCAAACTCCTCGTCTACAATTGCCATTACTTTTTTCGTTTGTAACCTCATCCCTAATCACTCCTTTACTTATAGTATAGCATGACTAATTGATCAGGAAAAATAAGACGAAATAAGAGAAGCAGACAAAGGTTGTCTGCTTCTCTTTAGTGTTTGAATGTAAAAGTTTGTTCAAAAAGGAAACCCCTTTTTTGAACATGCTCTTTAAGATTCGTTTGCAGAATGAGAGTGAACCTCTTCAAACTGATATTGTTTCTCAGGGACTTTAATTGGCGATTTTTTGTAACGCCCTATAATCGTACTAGCAATGAGGATGACAAAAACAGATAAGAGTGCATTTGCCCAACCAACTAAAAGGCCAGCAAAGACAATAATCAATAAATCACATACAAAAATCGACATACCTCGATTAATCTTCCACTTTTGATCAAGATAAAGAGCTAAAATATGAATCCCGCCAAGTGATGAACCGTTATTAAGTACTAGCGTCACTCCGAATCCAATACAAAGCCCTGCCAAAATCGTTGCGAGCCACAAAGGTACAGAAAAAAAAGGAATAAAATCTAAACCATCACGAACAAACGATATTCCTATAATTGACATGAAACTTGAAATCGTAAACCATTTTCCTAGCTTTTTAAATGACATCCAGAAAAACGGTAAGTTCACTAAGAAAAACAGCACACCCCACGACCACGTACTGACAAACGTTAATATAGTCGCAAGTCCTGCTGTTCCTCCAAAAGTAAGATCATGTACTGCTAGAAACTTTAGTCCAAGAGATGTTAGAAACAGCCCTACCAATACTAAAAAGACCATCTTCATCCATCCAGCCAATATAACCACCTCCCTAAATTCTATTACACTATCTACCATACGAGAAAAAAGAGATTCGGTCAATGCATTCGACTGAATTTTTATTCATCAGAATTATCAGAAAAAAGTTGTTTTATCACATATTTTCAAATAACCCCTTACACTATATGCAGTTTTCTATTCACCTAAATGCATAAAAAAACAAGGGGACAAAATAAGTCTTACACTTATTTTATCCCCTCTTACTATAGTAGTAATTGATCAATAACTTGAATATGTTTTACGATCTCCATTTTTATGATTTCAGCATCATAACAACTAACACCCTTTTTGTTAAATGATACCCATCAAACTCTGTTCATTCACTATTCCCTTCTTGACTAAGCCAATACTATATAAGCAAGTGAAATAAACTTTCATCTTTATTAATTTCTTGATAATCAAACCCTTTCTTGTTTAAACGGTTGATTAGACCAGAATAATCATCAGGGCACTTCAACTCAATTCCAAGTAACACAGGTCCATTTGATTTATTATTTTTCTTTGTATATTCGAAACGAGTAATATCATCATCAGGACCAACTACTTCTTGAATAAACTCTCTTAAAGCACCAGATCGTTGTGGAAATTGAATAATAAAATAATATTGAAGCCCTTCATAAATTAGTGAACGTTCTCTCATTTCTTGCATCCGTCCAATATCATTATTTCCTCCACTAACTACACAAACGACATTTTTTCCTTTGATTTCTTCTTTATAAAAATCTAGTGCAGAAATGCTCATTGCACCAGCAGGTTCTGCCACAATGGCATTTTGGTTGTACAGCTCGAGAATTGTTGTACAAATTTTCCCTTCAGGAACAAGGACGATATCCTCTAATAAATTTTGACAAATTCCAAATGGAATTTCCCCTACTTTCTTTACAGCAGCACCATCTACAAATTTATCAATTTTTTCAAGTTCTACTACTTTCCCTTTTTCCAAAGACTCCTTCATTGCTGGTGCGCCTGCAGGTTCACAGCCAATAATTTTCGTATGAGGACTTATGCTTTTTATATAAGTTCCGACCCCACTAATGAGACCTCCCCCACCAATGGACGCGAATAAATAATCAATATTCTCGTCAATGTCATTCATAATTTCCATACCAACTGTTCCTTGCCCTGCAATAATCTTTTCTTGATCAAATGGATGAATAAAAGCTAGCTTATTCTCCTTAGAGTTGACCATTGCTTCGTTAAAGGAATCATCAAATGTGTCACCTGATAAAACCACGTCTACATACTCCTTGCCAAAAAACTTCACTTGATCAACTTTCTGCCGTGGAGTTGTAGAAGGCATAAAAATTCTTCCTTTAATACGTAATGTACGACAAGAATACGCAACCCCTTGTGCATGATTTCCAGCACTTGCACAAACTACGCCATTATTTAATTCTTCTCTTGAAAGACTAGAAATTTGATGAAATGCACCACGTATTTTAAAAGAACGAACTACTTGCAAATCCTCACGTTTTAAGTACACATTACAATCATAACGCTCTGATAAAACTTGATTTTTTTGCAAGGGTGTGTGTGTAACAACATCCTTTAACCGCTGATTAGCAATAATAATATCTTCAATATGTACGGTACCCATAGTCATAGTCATAGTCTAATCCTTTCACTTGAAAACTGTCTCATCATTTCATTAAGCTTATCTTATCATATCCTCCTTCATTTGCGTAACCCCTTTAGTTGGCCACCATCTGAAACTCAAAATGAATACGTTCAATTAATAAGATGTTTTGATTATTGATTATTTAAAACGTCCTATCTATAATAGAAGAGATAGAACTGGATAGTTTTCAACAAATACATATGACAGTTACTTCATCTGTTTTTTTTTATCAAGGAGGGTTGAACATGGGAAGAATCATGTCTTTACTAACAGCATGTACACTAATATTCATACTAGTGCCTACACAAGTGCTTGGCGCAGGTAATGGTGCAGAAGAGGCTGCTCACGGTGAACCATCAGGTCTGCTTTTGATGGCACTAACAATTTTGTCAATTTTGACACTAATTATCATGATCGTATTTTCATTTCGTGATAACGGGTAATTCACATGAAACGTGGACAAATTGTCCGCGTTTTTTTAATGTTTAGATTGTAGCAGGGGGGGTTACAAACATGTGGGATATATTAACAATTATCGGAACAATTGCATTTGCTCTTAGTGGTGCATTAGTTGCAATGGAAGAAGATTACGATTTAATGGGGGTTTATATTTTAGGTCTTGTCACTGCATTTGGAGGTGGCGCAGTAAGAAATCTACTCATTGGTATTCCTATTTCAGCCCTATGGGAACAAGGTTCGTTATTTATAATTGCGATAGTAGTAATGAGTATTGCGTTTGTTTTTCCATCACTTTTGGTGAATCATTGGGTGAAATTCGGACTTTTATTTGACGCTATTGGCCTCGCTGCTTTTGCAATACAAGGTGCATTGTATGCAACAGAAATGGGTCATCCACTTTCAGCTGTCATTGTTGCAGCCGCTCTCACTGGTACTGGAGGAGGTATGATACGAGACGTACTGGCTGGACGAAAGCCGCTTTTCCTTCAAAAGGAAATATATATTGTCTGGGCTATGATAGCGGGTGTAATCATTGGCCTAAATCTAATTACAAGCTCTATAGGGTTAATTGTTTTATTTTTAGCTGTCATCGTCCTTAGAATGATGTCTGTTTATTACAAATGGCAATTGCCTCGACGTCATTTAATTCCTATAACTTCAAATCAAGATATGAATCGTTAACTAGAATAAAAAAGTTAAAATGGAAAATAAATTCCCATTCGCTAAATACGGTGAATGGGAATTTATGTGCGGCATTCTTTATTTTTTTTCAAGCGTCTATTGCCCCTATCAATTGGTTTAGAACGTACTCGACTGATTTAAATGTTTCCATTTGACGTTTTCGACTTGTCTCTTTATAAAAGGATTTTATTGCTACAATTTCAAGATTTTCTTCTGTTTGCTGTAACTGACTCGGATGTAAGTGCATCGGCTTTTCTTGTTGTACAAACTTTTGTGCCAAAGGAAGCCATTCCGTTCTTATTCGATCAACCTTTTTAGCAAACGGTTTAACAACTCCGAAGAAGTCGGGTTCGTACCCTTCCTCTTTTCTTGCCTCTACATAAAATCTTTCAGCCTCTTTATTTAATGAGCTTAATTCCTTCGTCAACTCCAGTAAATGAGAACGTGTTCTTTCATCCATTTTTGCACCTCCGTTCCCATCTTAGCAAATTGGCTGAGAAGTTAAAAGGAAAAGAGTTGCATCAACGAACGCCATTTTTTCGACTTGACATTCCCACCTACGACCATTGGCAAATCATTTTCTTCTGATACTGAATGTTGATGTTGAACTTTCCTTTCCATCTTTATCAGTCGCTCTTCAAGACTTTTAATCAAACTCATCATATCGTCTAATTCTGTACGATGCTTTAATAATTGATAACTCACTACGTCATCTGCTTTTTGAGAAAGTTTTCGATCAAGTTCTTGGACTCGGTTCATCACTTCTTCTAGTTTTTCCTCATATACCGCTGATTGGACCATCGTTTGTGTATTCTTTTCCTGTTGCATATTCGGTTCATACCCGGTTAGTTGAATGTCTCTCATTCTTTTCCCCTGCTGTAGTTGATCCTGAACCTCTTTCATGACATTTACATGTTCAGTGGTGAATAAATAATGTCCATGCTCATTCGTTTCACACACCAAACCAAAGTACTTTGCCCACCGTTGCACTGTTGTCGGATTCACACCTAACTGTTCAGATACTTCTTTTGTTTTCATCGTCATTTCCATTAGACGTACCTCCCATTTTAATCTTGTTACAACGAATTCGGCTTCAATAACAAAGATCCCTCCACCCTTGACAAAACTAGAATCTATTCGTCAAAGAAAGTGAAAAAAGTCTAGTTTATGTAATTCATCATTCAAATTTTGACAGAACTTGTTATCTTTTGTTTGAACGCGACGTGAATGTCGAATGCAGTGAACTCACATACTACGTAATGTATGTAAGAAGAAAGGAGGAGGCTCCCTTGACTAAAGAACAACGCAAACAAAACAGTCAGCATAACCCTGCAGACAAAACAAACGAGCAAAGAAAAGAAGGGTACACAGGTGACAAGAAGCTTGGTGGACCAAACCGTCCTGCCGAGTAAACAGCGCTAAATATTTCTACTATTGGTTAGCCCAAACTACATAATTGTAGTAGTTTGGGCATGTCCATTCATTTGAATTATTTTCTTCCAACAGACAGGTCTTTAACTTTTTGCAATACATATAATTCAGCCCACTTCCGCTGAAGCCATTTCGTTCTTTCCGTTGGCCTTAAAGTTGGAAGAGTGGAAAAAAATTGCTCAGTTTCACTCTCTTGTAACGACCAATCTTTTTTGTTGTACCAATGATGAGTAATCACTGGGTATTGCTCTCTTAAACGCGGACTCGTATTGCCTGTGGACCAACCCATATATTGTTCATAATCTCTTCTAGAACCTGTTGGAACAGTACAAATCGAAAACTTATATATCTCCTCATGAATAATAGGATGAAACAAAAGCGATGAAAGTTGCCTTCCCAACCAAATTCGAGCTTTCACATGTTTGAAATTTCGAACATAAAGTCCATACACTCTCCCCATGGTTGTAGGAAATATGACGTAACTCATATGTGCATGTTCTTCTAAAAAATAGATAATTGAAGAGAAAACATTTTCTTTGTATAGTGGCTGTTTCATAACTACTTCCTCAATCGTATATTGTTCATTTACAATTAACGCTGTACACAGCCTCTCTTCATTTCTGCTCTTCCAAAAGTACTTCCATTCTGTTTGCATAAATTTCGATACACCTAAATAATCAAGCAACTCAAATTGAGGCTCTTTCTTTGTTTTTGCATATTCATACCATAACAATTGAGGATACACATCTTGAAATATCGTCCAATTAGCTCTTTCATATGTATGAAATAGTAAATCTCGATACTTCTGTGTTAACAATTGTTGAAACCATTTGCTTTCAAGGTCCGTCATATTCCAGCCGGCATTTCTAGAAACTAACCCTGCTAGTAATGACCACCTTATTTCTGGATTTTGTTGATAAAATCGTTCATACATTATGGTACGTGAAACATTATCAATGTTTGCTTTTTCTACTTTTCTTCTTATTTGTTTCATTTTCCAATGCATATTCAAATAATTCTCCTAGTTCGTTATTTCTACAAAATTTACCTATCTGTTACTTGACTAATTATGGTAAGATTATGTGATGGAATCTATCTTTACTGTCTCTAGTTCTGACAGATTTCATGCATGCATATGATTTTGTTTGGAAAGGTTTGTGAAAAAATGGCGATACGTTACCCAAACGGACGGCGCTTTAATCAGCAAAAGTCTCAAAATAAAAAATTACCAAGTAAAGAGCTAACGTATAGCAACCGTGGAATGACATTAGAAGAAGATTTAAACGAAACAAATCAATTCTATCTCGAACAATCAATAGCTGTGATTCATAAGAAACCAACACCAGTACAAATTGTTCAAGTTGATTATCCAAAACGTAGTGCAGCAGTAATTAAAGAAGCTTATTTTAAGCAAGCATCAACAACAGATTACAATGGAGTTTACAAAGGACGTTATCTTGATTTTGAGGCGAAAGAAACGAAAAATAAAACTTCTTTCCCATTACAAAATTTTCATGATCATCAAATTGAGCATATGAAACAAGTTAGAAACCAAAATGGAATTGCTTTTGTTATTCTACGTTTTTCATTAACAGATGAAGTGTACTTGCTCGATGCAAAGCATTTAATTGAGTTTTATGACCAAAAGGAATCATCAAGAAAATCGATTCGAAAGTTGGATATTGAAAATTTCGGATTTCTGATTAAAATAGGATATCATCCACGTATTGATTATTTACGAATTATTGATTCTGTTTATTTTCAGAAAGAGTCATAATGGATGAAGAAAGGAAGAAATGCGATGTCAAATGAAATGGACAATTCAAGACAAGGGCGTCGTCAAGCCCGTAAACAATCAAGCAAAAAAACAAAATCTCCTAAAAAAGGATTATGGAAAAAAATCTTGCTCACATTAGTTGCGTTAGGAGCAATCGTAATGATAGCAGGTGGAATTACAATATTTGCAATGATTCAAGGTGCTCCGCCACTTGATGAAGACAAGCTGATGCTTACACAAGGTTCACAATTCTTTGACCAAGAAGACATTTTTGTTTCACAGTTAGACTCCGCCGAGCGTCGAGTTAATGTAAGCATACAAGATGTACCTCAAGTCGTTGAAGATGCTTTTATAGCGGTAGAGGATATTCGTTTTCGAGACCACTTTGGAATTGATGTTCGCAGATTATTTGGAGCTGTTCGCGCGAATATTACCGAGGGTTTTGGTGCAGAGGGAGCTAGTACTATTACGCAGCAGCTCGTTAAGAATTTATTTCTGAATGAACAAAAACAATTAACAAGAAAAGTTCAAGAACAATATTTGGCGATCCAGTTAGAGCAAAACTATTCTAAGGATCAAATACTTGAAATGTATTTAAACCAGATTTATCTTGGTTCTGGCGTATATGGTGTTGAACTTGCGTCTCAAACGTACTTCAACAAATCAGTTAAAGACTTATCACTTGCTGATGCTGCGCTCCTTGCCGGAATTCCGCGTCGACCGAGCTTTTATGATCCAACAAAAAACCCTGAAGCCGCTGAAAGTAGACGTAATCTCGTCTTATCACTAATGGAGCAACATGGGAAAATAACTAGTGAGGAAGCAGCCGAAGCGATGGCCATTCCTCTTGAGGATCAATTGGTATTAACCGAGCGTGAATCCTATAAATATGAAGCCTTCTACAACCAAGTTCTTGCTGAACTCGAAGAAATGGAAGGAATCACAATTAATGATATTTACAATGCTGGTTTAAAAATTTATACAACGCTAGATGTTGATGCTCAAGAACATGTCGAACAAGTTTTGCAAACAGATAACTTTGTTGAAGTCTATCCTGAGAACAAGGACTTTACAGCGGCTGTTACCCTTCTTGATACGAAAACAGGACAAATTAAAGCTCTAGGAAGCGGTCGTGAAGATACAGGACATCAACGAGGTTATAATCTTGCTACCGATGAACGCAGGCAGCCAGGCTCGACAATCAAACCGATTCTTGATTATGGACCGGCAATTGAATATTTACAGTGGTCAACAGCTAAGCAAATTGTTGATGAACCACACACTTACTCAGACGTTGCAAGAACACCGATTCAAAACTTTGATCGTCAATACCAAGGATCAATGACGATGAGAAGAGCATTAGCTCTATCACGTAATGTAACTGCCGTCAAAGCACTACAAGAGGTCGGTGTGGAACGTGCACAAACTTTTGCCGAAGGAATTGGAATCCCTTTTGAGTTGGCTGAAAATGAAACCCAAATAACTGAAGCCTATGGTCTTGGTGGATTTTATACAGGTGTAACAACAAAAGAACTTGCGGGTGCCTATGCTGCTTTCGGGAATAATGGTACATATACTGAACCGTATACTGTTCGAAAAGTAGAATTCCCAGATGGTCGTATTATTAATTTGGAGCCAGAATCAGAGGTAGCTATGAACGATTATACAGCCTACATGATTACTGACATGTTAAAAACAGCTGTAACCGATGGTACCGGTGGTGTTGCTAATATCCCTGGCCTTCCGATGGCTGGGAAAACAGGGACAACAAACTTCCCTCAAGAGATTCGCCAATCTCGTGGGTACCCAGAAGGAGCGGTTCCAGATATTTGGTTCTCAGGTTATACAACAAACTATACACTTTCTGTATGGACAGGTTTTAACCGTCAAGCTGAAGACATCAGTAATAACTACTTCCCTAGTGGATCGAATCAACGTCAGGCAGCTCAACAGATTTTTAAAGCAATTATGCAAGAAATATCCGCTGACATTGAAACGGAAGATTTCACAATGCCAAGTTCAGTCGTGCGACTAGGTGTCGAGCGTTCAACTGGCTTATTACCGAGTGATTTTACACCACAGAGTGAAATCATCTATGAGTTATTCGTACGGGGGAATGAACCAACACGAGTTTCTGAACAATTTAACAAATTAGACGCTCCTACAAATTTAATGGCAAGCTATGAAGAAGGAACAAACCAAATTATTGTTTCTTGGAATTATTCAGATGAACTTGCAGATCAAGTTACATTCGAAATTCAAATAGCAATTGATGGGGGCAGTCCACAAACACTCGATAGACAAAAAGAGATGCAATACATCTTTGCAACGCCAAAGCCTGGATCTAGTTATGTCTTTACCGTTACTGCCATCTCCGATGAAGACTCTAATTTACGAAGTGACCCCGCTTCAGTTGAAGTGAAAATTGAAGAAGAAGAAGAAGAAGAAGAAGAAGAAGAAGAAGAAGAAGAAGAGGAAGTCGAAGAAGAGATTGAAGAAGAAATTGAAGAAGAAGAAACGACAATTCCAGATCCTCTTGATGAACTTCCTCTTGATGAACTTGAGGATGAAGCTGAAAACGAAGCTGAAGAACAACCAACAGTAGAAGATGATAATGATGACCAATCGACAAACGTAGAAGAAACAGAAAATGAGTAAGACACACAGAAGACCCGCAAACCATTGTTGCGGGTCTTCTCTTCTTATTTAATTCTTTTAAATGTTTCTAATTCTTGCTTAAGCGATTGAAGATGTTTCGGGTCTGTTAATGAATCAAACCTTGCTATTTCACGGTATAATCCTTGACTGAGTACATCTTTTGAATAGACAACAAGTTGTTCAAAAATTGTTGTTAAACGTTCCTCTGTTTTTTGTTCAATCTCACGTAATAGCTTACTTACTTGTTTTGAACTGTCGTTTATAATATCTTCTTTTAACGTTTTCAACTTTCCTTGTTCAAAAAAGTTTCTTAGAGATTGAAAATAAGTCATATATTGCTCGATATCGAGCTGAATCAATCGCTCAGAAATGTCTGGCGTAACACTGACCTTCTCTATTTCATGTGAAAAAGAAAAGGCTGGAAACATTAATCGAACCTCTTGGACTGTTTCATTCATCCAATTTTCGATTGCCTTATATAAAGCCAACTCAATTCGAACAAAGGTTGCTTCTAGTTCTTGTTTAATAAAATGCTCTCCCTCACTTCTCCATTCTTTCAATGCAGTAAGAAGAGCTTGCTGTTGCATACGTTTATTTGAACCAACAATCGTCGTTACATTAATGGATTCAGAGAATTGATCACCTAATACATACCTTGCTCGTTCACGTAGATAAAGGAAAAGTTGTGAAACCTCTTGTTTACTTGTTGAATAAGCGGTTAGTGGCGTAAGATTTTGAATTTGTTTCTCCCAGTGAGCAATAGAAGTAACAAGTTGTTCTCTCTTCTCTTCTTTCCCTGATTCTTCAATTGTTGCGTACTCTAAACCCTTCTCTAATACGGATTGATAACGCATCACTTCTTCTTTAACCAAATCATAACTTAAGCGTTTCAATTCTGTAATCGTATTTTGGTAAAACGCTTTTTCAAAATGATCGAAAAGCTCGTCACCAGACCGACTATTTCGTTTTCCTTCTAGACCTTTTTTACTTGAAAGAGGATAAAGCCTTGGATTTTTCACACCATTTGTCACTAGCTGATCATGCACGTGTTTTTTAACACCATTTAATTCAAATGGACTACTCGCTAGATCAGCTGCATTTAATACAAAGTATAATTTATCACTTCGAAATCCTTCGTTAACTTTTGCCATCTGTTGTAAAAATTGTTGATCAGCCTTGGAAAATGCGTGATTGTAATACGTTAAATAAAAAATGGCATCGGAATCTCGTAACTGTTTAAAAGCGACATTTGTATGTCTTCCATGAATCGAATTCACACCTGGTGTATCGACTAGGATGATGCCTTTTTCAGTTAATGGACAGTCATAGTAAAGTGTAACAGAATCAATTAAGCAAGCATTGTGTTCATTAGCAACAAATGGTTGAAGGTCTGCCAACTCTACTTGAAAAGAAGTGCCCAATTCAAATTTCTCTTCTAACAGACTTTTTTTAAGTGTCGCAATATAAGCTTGATATGTTTTTTGCCAGCTAGTGGTGGCATCTAAACTTTCTTTCCAACTAGCAATGGTATCTAACGTCACTTCGCTATCTAATTGTTCAGCGACAGATTGAATTTCCATAGCTAATTGTTCTCTTGTCTTTACATTTACTACAGCTGTCTTTGATCGGTGGCCATCTTCAGATTTCTTAACGATATTTATTGTTGCTGTCGTTGGATGAGGAGAAACCGGTAATATTGTCTCTCCAAGCAAGGCATTAGCAAAACTCGATTTTCCTGCACTGAACGCTCCAAACAATGAAATTGTAAAAGTTTGATCTTGAAAGCGGTGTAGACGTTCTTGCAATACAGTCCGCTCGTATTCCATTCTTTCTTCAGTGCTAAATGGCCTAAGAGCAGCTAAAACGTCATTTATCCACTTATTAGATTGCTCCTCGTTGAAATCGTTGTGTTGAATATAGTCTTCTTGTTCCCACTTTGTCTCAATAACCGACTCTTCTGGCAATGTGACTGAAGACAATAACGATGTAGCTGTAAAAGCGGGAGTTTCTTTATCCATCGTTTCAATTATAACTCTCTCAAATGCACCTGTATCTTCAAATCGTTTTACTTTTTCTTGATGCCCTTCAATTACTTTATTATAGGAATCTTCAATTTTGTTTAACTGCATGACAAAAGAATCAATTTCATGCAATTGCTCTAACTCTTTTTCAATTTCATTTCGGCTTTTCTCCCAATGGGTTTCCATCCCCTTTGTCATTAGAGCGATAACAGACGCTGATTTTTGACGAAGTTCTTTCACAATCGCTATCGTCCGGTCCTTCGTAAATGTATACACATATTCACGATTTTTTGGACCTGTTTGAACAGCATTTTCAAAAAAGCTTGCATCAATGGTCGCGTGAAGATGTTCAATCGCTCGTTCTACCTCTTCACGATTGGTAAGTAATGTAAAATTATAAGTTTGAAACAAGCGGTGCAGATGAAACTCTAATTGACTTTTTACCTTGTCTTCCGTTTCCTCTAATAAGCTCTTTAATCTTACTTTTTGTTCTTCCTCCGTTTTCTTTTTCGAAAATAGAAATCCTACTTTAAAACCTGGCTGAATACTCTCAATCCAGTTTCTAACAAGCTCTGTCGTTGTATATGGAAAAATCGTAATATCTTTTACGAGTTTTTGCCACTTGTTCTCGAAATCTTCTTCAAAGTATTTTTTTGCATGGAATATTTGATCGTAACTTATTGCTAATGTTTGACGCTTATCTAGTTGCTTAAGCGTAAAACCTTCTTGCTTCATACGTTCTTTCACTTGATCCAAATCTTCCTCTTTATCTTCTTCAAGTCGAGATAAAATGCTTAAATAATATCCCTGTTGTAACCGCTGTTTCGCATAAGGTACTAACGTCTCACCATAATACAACAACGTTTTCATGTCTTTTTCAAACTGAACAAGCTGGTTTAAATGATGGTCCCTTGCTTTCATACTCGTATAGCACAGTTTGATAATGTTAATTCCCCATGTTTGAAATGTATCGCGAACTGATTGATCAAACGATTGAAAAGAAAGCTCATTTTCATCATGTTTGTCAATTTGATTAATAACTAAATAAAGAGGTTTCAACTCATCTGACAGTTGTTTTAAAAATGATAAATTCGTTTCAGATTGAACATGATTGTAATCCATTACGTAGACAATAAAATCAGTTGTATAAAGTGCTTCTAAGGTGACCGACTGATGAGTCGGATCAGTCGAATCAACCCCTGGTGTATCGTAAATGATGCTTGAGTCTCCTAAAAACGGAAGAGGTGCTTGAATCGTTAAAGAAGTTATTCCTCCTCCATCCATCCCCCATTCTCTTACTCGTTGCCAAGGAATCTCGCCTTGCCATTCTTTTTTGTCACCATTTGTTTGATTAACGGTTAATCCAAGGTTCCCATTTTTTATTCCAATTATATTTGCACTCGTTGGGATTGGGCTTGTTGGTAACATTTCTGAACCAAGCAGATGATTTAAAATGGTTGACTTCCCAGCTGAAAAATGCCCACAAAACGAAACTTGAAAAGATGGACTCGTTTCTTTTTCCTCAAGAAGCTGATAGCGTTCACGCTCTTTTTCGGTAACTTCTGTTATTTGTCCCACAGTTATCTCACTTAATGTCTTGCTCATATTTGACCACCTACTTTATAAAATCTCTATGTATTCTGAAAAAAACGACAAAAACGACGATTTTGGTATATCATTTTCTCTTTTCTATTACTTTTACTTTTGCATACAATTTTCTTAGCTCAGAAAACAAGGCTTTTAGTTGTACAAATGTATGATAACGATTTGGTTCTAATAGTAAATAATTCAGTCTCTCACTACAATTAACAGGCTTATAAGTGAGGCCACTCACTTGATGGTGAAAATTGTCAACTCCATTAACAGGCCTCTCATTTAACCAAAATAACGAATCAATAAAGACAGCAATCATCGTTCTCATCATTTCTTTGGCAGCTTGAGGGTTTCTTTGCTCATAACATTTAGCAAGCTCTCCTTCTTCCTCAGACCACCACTGAAACAACATGGGAAGAAATTCATGTTTTTGTTCCCATGGTCGAACATTCCCAGTTATATCATAATAGAAAGGAAGAGCTTGACATATGCCTTTAAATGATGTTACCGATTGTGGTAACTCAATCGTTGATTTTTCGTAAAAAGGCGTAACTTGAAACTCTTTTGGAATCTTTATGTTCATATTTTCTTTTGCACCTTCATTCGCTTCTGTCCTTCACGACATCGATCTAGTAAAGGACAGATACCACATTGAGGTGACTGAGCTTTACAATGATACCGTCCAAAGAAAATAAGTTGATGGTGAGAATCAGACCAGCGGTTTTCAGGAATTTTCTTCATTAATGTTTCTTCTACTTCACGTACATTATCTTTCCATCGACATATTGCAAGTCGTTTAGATACTCGCTCAACATGTGTATCTACAGCAATAGCCGGTACGCCAAATGCAACGGAAGTAACAACATTTGCCGTTTTACGGCCCACTCCCGCTAGCTTCACTAGTTCATCACGTTCTTTCGGCACTTCACCATTGTATTCTTCGAGTAAAGCTTGGGCCAACTTCTTAATGTTCTTTGCTTTGCTTCTAAATAGTCCAATTGAGCGAATGTCCTGCTCTAACTCCTCTAGTGGAACTCGAACATAGTCCTCTGGCCGTTTATACTTTGAAAACAATCGTGGTGTCACTTTATTTACAAGTGCATCTGTACATTGAGCTGAAAGGACAACCGCAATTAGTAATTCAAATGAATTGGAATGTGTTAGCTCACATTCTGCATCAGGATACATATTGGCAATCACATCCAGCGCTTCTATTGTTTGTTTCTTTGATAACATAAATCTTTTCTCTCCCTTAAAACTTTACGACTGATCAAGCCAACTAAAGGTTGGATATGAATCAACCTTAATGTTTTTCTGTTCTTGTCTTGGTTGTTGGTTATTATATTTGCGAAACTTTTCTCCATGTGCACGAGCCTGTTCCACTGTCCGAACACTATTCCGTTTCCATTCAAAAAGAATTCGATCAATATAGCGAAAGTTTAATTTTCCTGAAACAACAGCTTCTCTCAAAGCTGCAGTAATCAACTCAGCTGAGTGCTGATCCTGATCAATCCACATCGATAAGGTTTCTGCTTCTATCGGAGATAAAGGTCTACAGAATTCTTCTTCAAAACGCTTATATAACAATCCTTCTTGATTCTGTTTTAGTTGTTCTTGCTTCTCTATTTGTTCCCCTTTAATCAATTGCATTAAGCGAATCCACAATGGGTCAAGTGTAAAAAATTCAAATAATATCCCTTGTTCGTCCCACTTTTTATCTAATGTTAGAAATCCATTACGTATTAAACGTCCTAACAACTCTGCGCATTCATTCATTGATAACGTCATTCTTTCACTAAGTAGTTCAGGAGTAGGAAACCCATCCCCTTCATCAATGAATGATTGAACTTGTAATAACGCGATCAGTTCATTTTCCTTAAGACCTAATTCTTTATAATGTTTTAGCAGTAATGTTGGAACGGATAGTTGTCTTTGGTTAGCCCATTTTAGTAGTAGTTTCTGATCCATTTTTCAAACACCTCTATCCTAATTATAACATGAGCGCTGATTTTTTCGCTCATGTTCTTCACTGTATTGATAAAAAGAGCTAAGTCAGCTGCTATGTCTTGACCCAAAAAAATTAAGGTCTGACCCCTAGTGTTTATTTTATGATTTTTTAGCGATGCTAAAACCATAAAATAATTGCTAACTAGATGGGGTCAGACCCTTTTTAAATTCCATTTTATATAAAAACTCCCTACTACTGCTTACGGATAAAGACGGTTTAACAGTCTAGGGAATGGAATCGTTTCACGAACATGCTCAACTCCTGAAATCCATGCAACAGTTCGCTCAAGTCCTAAACCGAAGCCGGAATGAGGAACCGATCCATATTTACGCAAGTCAAGATACCAAGCATATGCATCAAGTGATAACTGATGCTCTTCTAGGTTTTTCTTCAATAAATCATAATCATGAATACGCTGTGACCCACCGATTATTTCACCATACCCTTCTGGAGCAATTAAATCTGCACAAAGCACAACATCATCACGATTATCAGCTGGTTGCATATAGAAAGGTTTAAGCGCTGTTGGATAATGTGTGATAAAAACTGGTTTCTCGAAATGCTCTGCAATTGCCGTTTCATGAGGAGCTCCAAAATCATCGCCCCAAATAATATCATCGAATCCTTTTTCTTGTAAGAACTCTATTGCTTTGTCATACGTAATTCGTGGGAAAGGTGCTTGAATTGCCTTTAGCTTCGAAATATCTCGACCAAGAGTTTTTAGCTCTAATCCACAATTTGCTAACACCGATTGAACAACGGATGATACGTATTGTTCCTGAATCTCAAGATTTTCATCAAACTCAACAAAGGCCATTTCAGGTTCAATCATCCAGAACTCAATCAAATGACGGCGAGTTTTTGATTTTTCAGCTCGAAAAGTCGGGCCAAATGAGAATACGCGCCCCATCGCCATCGCAGCTGCTTCCATATAAAGCTGACCACTTTGAGAGAGGTAGGCGTCTTCATCAAAATATTTTGTCGCAAAAAGCTCTGATGTACCTTCTGGAGCACTCCCCGTTAAGATTGGCGGATCAATCTTAACAAAATCATTATTATTAAAAAATTCGTAAGTTGAACGAATAATCTCATTTCTTATTTTCATTACAGCATGTTGACGTTTTGAACGTAGCCATAAATGGCGATTATCCATTAAAAATTCAGTTCCATGCTCTTTTGGTGTAATTGGGTAATCTGTAGCTTCATGTAACACTTTTATATTCGTAACTGTTAATTCATATCCAGAAGGAGCTCGATCATCGGCACGTACAATTCCAGTAATATATAATGAACTTTCTTGTGTAAGATTTTTCGATTGTTGAAAAACCGTTTCCTCTACTTCCGCTTTTACGACAACCCCTTGTATAAAACCTGTTCCATCACGTAATTGTAGAAAAGCAATTTTCCCACTTGAGCGCTTACTAGCAAGCCAAGCACCAATTGTGACCTCTTGTCCTACAAATTGTCCAACTTTTGCAATTGTTGTTTTCACTATTTATACCTCCATACCTACTATGTATAACATTCTACATTATACCCTTGTATAATTTTTCAAGTCAACGTTCATTGTTGAAAATGAACATTCTCTGTTATTTAGTGGCACCATTAATAAAAATCAAAACCAAAAGTGTTATTTAAATATATCTATTCAACTACGGTTATGCCAAAAACCCTATAAAAAGAGGCTACGAATGCTGATTCGTTGCCTCTTTTTGATTATTTTGTATGATTACGAACAAAACGCTCAATTCTAGTTAACGCTTCTTCTAAAGCGTCAAAAGATGTTGCATAAGATAAACGAACATTGTCAGGTGCACCAAAACCTGACCCTGGTACTAATGCCACCTTTTCTTCTTCTAAAATTGCCTCAACCCATGAATCGACATCGGCAAAGCCATTTAATTTAACCGCTTCACTCACATTTGGAAACAAGTAGAAAGCCCCTTTTGGTTTCACGCAAGATACACCTGGTATAGCCACAAGCTTTTCAAATACTCCATTTAAGCGTTCTTCAAAAGCTTGTCTCATTGTTTCAACAGATCCGTCATCCTTTGTATAAGCAGCAATGGTTCCATACTGTGCATTTGTTGTTGGGTTGGAAGTACTATGACTAGCAAGATTGGTCATCGCTTTAATGACAGCCTGATTCCCCGCTGCATAGCCTATTCTCCAACCGGTCATAGAGTGTGACTTTGACACTCCATTTACAACGATTGTTTGCTCTTTTAATTCCTTAGAAAGCTCAGCAACGGATGTGTGTGATGCCCCGTCATAAACGAGCTTCTCATAGATTTCATCTGATACAATTAACACTTCATGTTTTACGCAAACGTCTCCAAGCTCACGGAGCTCTTCGTCTGAATACATGGATCCTGTTGGATTACTTGGTGAATTAAGAATAAATGCTTTCGTTTTTGGAGTAATTGCCTGCTCCAATTGCTCAGCTGTTACTTTGAAATCATTGCTTTCTAAGCCTTCAATATAAACGGGTACTCCATCTGCAAGCTTAACTTGCTCTGGATAACTAACCCAGTAAGGTGTTGGAATAATCACTTCATCACCTTCGTCTAAAATAGCTTGAAACAAAGTGTAAAGCACATGCTTCGCCCCTGAGCCAACAAGGATTTCAGCTGGTGTATATGTAAGTTGTTGATCACGCTCGAATTTACCAATAATAGCTTCTTTTAATTTAGGCAATCCTGCAGAAGGTGTGTATTTCGTATGTCCTTCTTCCATAGAACGCACAGCAGCATCAATTATGTACTGTGGCGTATTAAAATCTGGCTCTCCAGCTCCAAGTCCAATGACATCATGCCCTTGTTCCTTCAGCTCTTTTGCTTTTGCTGTAATAGCAAGTGTAGAAGATGGTGTTAATGTGGAAACTCTTTTTGCTAATTTCATTTGTGATGTCCCTCCCATGTAATATATATACACTATAGTTCGTCTAAAGCGATCATTCAAGTATCAATTCTTTAATCTGTCCTAAGAACATACCTTTTCATAAATATTCCGTCTTCAAAAGTAACATAGTAGTATCCTTTTCTGTTTTCATTATTTACATAAACGATTTCATAAATAGGCAAGCCTCTTTCAAACCCTAACTTGACAGATTGAATTCGTTTAATCTCATCCTGTTTTTTTACAATCGCAACAGCTTCGTCCACTGAAATCCCCTCGTTAACTTTAGCCATTTGATGAGAGTCAAACTCTTCAGATACCCAAATAATTACTTCTTCATCGTCAACTGACGTTCCTTCAAATACATAATATGCATCTGTACCATGATAGTAAGAAATATCAGATACACTTTGTAATAACGATTGACCTAACACGTAACGCTCCGCCTGCTCATAATTGTGTTTTAGCGGTTCTCTTATTGTTTGATACCCATAAACACTCATCCCTGCAATTGTTACGAATAAAATGATAATGATTACTAAGATCCAGTTCTTCATGAGGGATTCCCAACTCTCATTATGTATGATAGATAGTAAAAACCATCGTATCCTGGTCTTTCTCATCTAGTGCAATGCCAAATAGTAAATCCTTTTCTTTTAACGTTCTATTCAGGGCATCAACAATTTTATATGTATCTGGTGCCTTTTTCACTTTTGTTGTTGATAAAACAACCTTTTTTTGTTCCATTATTTCTCCTCCATTGATTTAAGTTATTCCTTGATGTACAAGTTTTTCTAAACATAGTGATTTTAAATATGGTGATACTATAAATACGCCGATGAAAGGAGGCGTACAAGTGTCAATCCATGATACTACTGCAAACAGATATCAAAAAGAAAAAGAAGATGTAGCATTATTACGTCGGGACGGGCTGAAGTGGCATCAAGTTTTTCCAGTTTCAATCCGTCAGACACTGTTTCCCTCAATTTTTCAGAAAGATCGTAAGTAATAGTAAGATGCGTATATACATGATACGTCATATACGTAAAGCAATTCAACAAAAAACAAACTTCCTACTCACACCTCAATCATGTTCTGCACGATGCCCCGTGCAGAACATTTTATCATTTCCTACTAAAAATAGTATACCATCAGCAAACATTCCATCAACAACTTCCCACCTAATCTTTAAAGTGAACTGTGACAATTTCATAATCAAATTTGTTCACTTTAACGATCACTGAGCCATTCTGTTTTGTCTGGTAAGTATCTATCCACGTTTCTTGTAATCGCTCGAGTAGCTGAGCGCTCACGTCCCCGTTTTTCTTGGAGAAAAGAATGGCAACTTGCGGGTCAATTTCATTTAAAAAGCGTTGTGTAGTGCCTTCATCAGTTCCAAATTCAGCTACCTTTAAAATAGAAACAGGCGATAATCCTTTTTTTATCCACTGATACTCAAGTTTCTCACTTGCATCTGAGGCGAAAAAGAATTGGTGACTATCATGTATTGTAATAATAAAGGTCAGCATTGGCATGATCGCTGATTCATCAGGCAATATCTTTACAGACACATGGCTTGCTAACTCTTTTATTTCTGACTCTTCCCATCCAATAATATCCACATTATATTTTTGGTATTGGGAGATCGCTTGATCAAGGCCTTGTTCGGGGACAACAATGGTTTTCGTTTGTAATTGCGAGAGAACTTCTTCTACGTTTCCACTATATTCTTTTTCGAACCGCGGTAAAATAATTGTATCAACAGTTGAAACGTTCAATTTTTTTAAGCGCAAAAACAAAGCATCTGCTGAATCTTTGGACCCTGTACCAATTAACATGGATCCCTCATTCGGCAATTCGAGGTAGGTTGCTTCACCATTGGGAAGATCTAAGAAAACAAATCCAACATCATCTTCTTCAAGTTGTAAATCTAATTCAACCTCTGCTTCTGTGTCACTCGAGTTCACCACCAATCGGATATCCATTCCTAATGTAACACTCATTACAATTAAGCATACAAGTCCAATAAGAACTTTACGCATATCGTCTGTTCCCTCCAGAAAATATAATCGGTTTGTTACACTAACAACAATTTCAATATCGTATTATCCGTCATAAGGGATCGTATAGAGATTCTTACATATACTCTTTAAATTGTTCCAGTAACTCTTCCAACTTCCCTTCATGAACAGGTACGTCAGGTAAAGACCTTATAAATTGTTTGCCGTACCGAGTAGTTGAGATTCGTCTATCTAAAATAAACACGCTTCCGCGATCATTTGTCGTTCTGATAAGTCTTCCAAAACCTTGCTTAAATCGAATAATGGCTTGTGGTAAAGAAATTTCCATAAACGGATTTCGTTTGTCTTCCTTAGCTTTCTCATACTGAGCTTGAAGCAAAGGCTGATCAGGAGGGGAAAATGGAAGTCTTACAATGATTAGCATGCGCAACTCATCTCCAGGTAGGTCAATCCCTTCCCAAAAGCTACTCGTACCAAATAAAATGGCTTGGCTGCTTTGTTTAAACATTTTCATCAGCTTTGCCCTACTGCCACTTGTAACACCTTGAGCAATTAATTGAAACGAACTAAATTCATTAAAATCCTTCACATGATAATAAACTTGCTTTAACATTTCATAAGAGGTAAAGAGAACTAGCATTTTCCCACTTGAAACTTCCATCATTCTCCATAATTTTATAGATACTTCCTCTGCGAATTCTTTATCAGATACTTCATTTATCGCCGGTATATCCGTTGGTAGGAGTAGTTTAACTTGGTCCATATAAGTAAAGGGGGATGGAATCATGCACGACTCCACTCCAAAATCAGTTAACCCTAATCGCTTTTCTTGATAACGAAACGTCCCATTCACTGACAAAGTTGCAGACGTCATCACTACACTTTTTTTCTTTGCAAAAAATTGATCTGCAAGTAAATCAGATACATCAATCGGCTTACTAAATAAATAGGTTGCATTTCTTGCCCCTCTTGGTTCTATTTCAATCCAATAGACGACATTTGGATCAAACTCAAGCAACATCTCATATAATATTTGTTCTTCCTCATATAACGATTCAACAACACTTTCAACATCTGCGATAAATCCACGATCTTTATAGGTCATATCTTCCTTTTTATCAGAGAATGGCTCAAGCCACCCGCGAAGTAACCCAATTGAATCCTTTGATTGCATATGAACACGCATGGCACATTCAAGAATTGCTTGCCATATTGAACCTTCCTCAGTATAACTCTCATAGCGATAACGAACCCGGCCAACGTCAGTTGAACTTGTTTGCTTATGCAAAACATATCCATGAAGCATACGGAACAGCTCATCTAACTCTTCTTTAAGCGTTAATAAACGCTCAAGCACTGCACTGACGCCTTTAGGCACAGTTAGTTGATAATTAGTAACAAGTTGATGAAGTCGCCCAAGCATTCCGTCTTCCTGACTAACACCTAATCGTTGAAATAAATAAGAAAAAGTGACAAAATCTGTTTTAGCACCTAAATGATCACTTGCGGTCTCTTCTAAGTGATGCGCTTCATCAATGACTGCATGTGTATAAGCTGGCAAAAGTCGCTGTTCATGAACGAGATCCGTACAAAGGAGAGAATGGTTGGTAATAATTAAATCGGCATGTTGAGCTCTTTTCCTAGCTCTGTGATAAAAGCAACGTGAGAACCAAGGACTATAACGACCTAAATCCGAAGCTGAATCACTCTGTACTTCATACCAAAAACCTTTACCTCCTGAAGGAAGATTCAACTCTTCTACATCGCCATGTTCTGTCTCGGTAACCCAAATGAGTAACAAAGCTTTTGTTAATAGAACATCATAAGAATCATCTTGAATGTTCACTAATGACTGTTCAAATTTACGTAAACAAAGATAATGACTTCTTCCTTTTAAAAGGGCTGCCTTTACTTTAAATGGTAGCATTTGATCAAGTAATGGCAAATCCCTTGATAACAGCTGGTCTTGAAGTGGAATTGTCTGTGTACTAATAACTACTGGCTTTTGTTGTGAATGTGCATAAAAAGCAGCTGGAAGTAAATAAGCAAGTGATTTACCTGTTCCAGTTCCCGCTTCAATGAACTTATGAACATTCTGATGGAACGCTTTATCCACTTCTCTCATCATTTGTTGCTGACCTTGCCTTAGTTCATATTCAGAGAATGCATTCTCCATCTTTCCTTCTTTTGCAAATAGCTTTTCTGCATATTCAGTAAACGTAACAGCTTTAGATGGAGTTTCTATTTCATCTGTTACTTTTTTTATGGCGATCTGGCGAAAACAATCATAATGCTCGGCGTCCCGATTACCAAAAGCAAGTTTATCTTGTATAAACTCTTCTAGTATTGGCTCTAAATCACTTTTAAATTTCCTTGATAAAGGAACCAATTGTTGAAGAGTCAGGATTGGTAAAGTTTTAAGTTTATGTAATAAAGTCATAAAAAGTGTTGCAGTTACTTCCGCATCACTGTCAGCTTGATGTGGACGATCATGTGAATACCCCAATTGCTCTGCTAATTGCCCAAGCTTATAACTCTCCTGTTGTGGTAACAATATTCTTGAAAGTTCTACTGTATCAAATACTGGAAGAGAAGGTAATGTGTAACCTTCTTCCTCAATTTGTTTTCTTAAAAAATTCAAATCAAAATCAACATTATGTGCAACAAAAGTGCTTCCTTTAAACAATGGCAATAGTTCTGGGATAACCTCATGAAAAGACGGAGCATTTGCTACAATTTCATCTGAAATGCCTGTTAACTCCTCTATAAATGGAGGAATTGATTGACTAGGATTGACAAAAGTAGCAAATGTTTCTACTATTTCTTCTTTCTCAATTACAACTGCTCCGATCTGAATAATCCGATCACCCCTCATAACCGAATGCCCCGTTGTCTCAACATCAACCACTATATAACGCTCTTTCATACTTCCACCTCAATCACTCAAAAAACCCTAATTCAACTCGTTGTCCATTCACTTACCTCTGGCCAACTTTGACGAAGCCAATTGAGTGAAAAACAGACATTAGCATTGTTTGGGTCTAGGAATAATGCTTCACGAAACGCTCTATATGCATTTTCTTTGTCACCTAAAAGTGCATAGTTCCAGGCAATTCCATGCAATACGTTTACAGATTCTAGAAATTTTTCTTGTACTCGTTTATAACAATGAACGGCTACCTGATGGAATCCATGCCATTCACAAACGTAGGCTAATGACATTAGTGCTTCTTTTGAATCTAATAAATGAATACTTGTTGTCCATGAAGACCAAGCTGCATCACGATCCCCTGTCTCCCACTGACAACAACCAAAATAAAACAATGCCTCGCCGTCTTCAGGAGTTTGCTCAATGCATTTCCCAAAATACTCCTTTGCTAAATGGAATGCCTCATTAGAAAAATAGCATATACCTAAATTATACACGACATCACTTGTAGACGTAAGTTGATTTGCATTTTGAAACGAAACAATGGCATCTTCAATCCTCTGTTCCCTTGTTTGAACACAACCAAGTCCAACAAACGCGAAATGTTTTAAATAAGGCAAATAACTCACTTGAATAAGGTACAGAAATGTCTCTTTGGCTTTTTCAAGCTGTTCTGAAAAAAGCAATGCATAACCAAGATAAAGCCTTCGTAATTCATCTTGTTCACCAGTTGTCTCTTCGATTATTAATGCACGTGCCGCTTCTTCGAACATGTCTAATTGATAATAAGTTGTTCCTTTAGAGTCGTATGATATAAACTTATCCGAACTGTTAGCAAAAAGCTTAAGATCGTTAATTTTCTCGTCTAGTTCTGTCCATTTATCTAACAGCATACCAGCGGTTTCTT
Source organism: Halalkalibacter kiskunsagensis (assembly GCF_037027555.1). Lineage (NCBI taxonomy): Bacteria > Bacillati > Bacillota > Bacilli > Caryophanales > Bacillaceae > Halalkalibacter > Halalkalibacter kiskunsagensis. Next base: position 159,561 of record NZ_JAXBLX010000003.1, read on the forward strand.
CTAAGTATGCTAATTGGTTAGCTTGTTCTGATTCTGATAACAATGCCCATTTTTTTTCTATTTTTTCATAAATGGTATTCCAAGATGATAACCAATCCTTCAAAAAAACCCCTCCTCTCGATGACTATACTTAAAGTGTTTATCGAAGAGGAAGGGAATATGCGAATTATAAGACGGTAGAAGCTGGCTCTTTGTCTAACATTTCAACAATTTGGTTATCTTCGTTCATAATTGCTACTTTCGGATAATGATTTTTCACTTTTTCTTCTGCTACAAGTCCATAGGAAATAACGATAATCACATCTCCTTCATGAACAAGTCTCGCTGCTGCCCCATTTAAACAAAAAACATTGCTTCCTCTAGGCCCTTTAATGACATAAGTTTCAAATCTTGCTCCATTGTTATTATTAACAATCTGAACTTTTTCATTTTCTACTATGTCAACCGCATCCATAATATCTTCATCAATTGTTATACTTCCAACATAATTCAAATTTGATTCTGTCACACGAGCACGGTGAATTTTAGCTTTCATCATCGTACGATACATATTTTTTCTCCCCCTTACACTTCAACAATGTAATTATCAATTAAACGTGCATTTTTATAGTAATAGGCTACGGCTAGGATGGCTTTCCCTTGAATTTCCTCTGTAGTTTCTAGACTTGGATAACGTAAAACATCAATATAATCCAGTTTCCCAGAGCCCTCTTGTAGTCGTTCGGTTAATATTTTTAAAATTTTCGTTCTCGCACGCTCTCCGGATTGGATAAGGTCAGCCCCATATGTTAACGTTTCATATAACAATGGCGCTTCTAACCTTTCTTCCTCAGTTAAATATACATTCCGCGAACTTTTGGCTAAGCCATCCTCTTCTCGGATCGTCGGACAAGCGGTAATGATCACAGGTATATTAAAAGCCTCAACCATATTAATAATAACTGCTAATTGTTGAGCATCCTTTTGACCGAAAAAAGCTTCGTCAGGTTGGATGATTTGAAGCAGCTTCATTACAACGGTCGCAACTCCATCAAAATGTCCAGGTCGACTAGCCCCACAAAGTACATCCACTCCTTTGGTCACATGAATGGTCATTGGCATCTTTTCTGGATACATTTCTGTTACACTAGGGTAAAAAATCAAGTCCGTTCCTTCTTCTTTCGCCAGTTGTTCATCTCTCTTCAAGTCTCTTGGATAACGGTCTAAGTCTTCATTTGGACCAAATTGTAATGGGTTTACAAATATACTTACGATAACTATATCATGTTTTTTTCGAGCGGATTTGATCAAGCTTACATGTCCTTCATGTAGATATCCCATAGTGGGAACAAAGCCTACCGATTGCCCCGCTGTTCTCGCTTTAGTAATTTCTTGTCGAACTTCCTCTATGGTCTCGATTATTTTCACGACTTGACGCCTCCATATAATTGCATTAGCGCCTCATCACTCATTGTAAAAGAGTGTTCTTTTGCTGGAAATTGCCCCTGTTTCACTTCATGTACATATGTCTTTAGAGCTTTTTGGATCACAGGAGAGACACTTGTATAGCTTTTAACAAATTTTGGTACATGTACATTCCCATATCCTATTACATCATGATAAACAAGTACCTGACCATCTGTATCAACCCCTGCCCCAATCCCAATAATTGGAATGTCACATGCTGCCGATAGCATTGCCCCCACTTGTTCAGGAACACATTCTACGACTATTGCAAAGGCTCCAGCACTCTCTAATGCTTTTGCATCCTCTAGTAATTCTTTTGCAGATGTAGCATCTTTTCCTTGGACTCGATACCCACCGAGCACCCCTACAGACTGAGGAGTTAAACCTAAGTGACCCATAACTGGAACTCCTGCTGTCGTAAGTTTTCTAACCGTTTCAATAACATCTTTGGCGCCTTCTAGTTTGACCGCATTAGCTCCACCTTCTTGCAGCAATCGCCTTGCATGATGAAACGTATCGTCAAGACTTGAATGATACGTTAAAAATGGCATATCTGCTACGATAAACGTATTTTGTGCTCCTCTACGCGCCGCTTTCGTATGAAGGATCATATCATCCATTGTTACAGGGACTGTCGAATCATAGCCAAGGACAACCATACCCAGAGAATCACCAACGAGAATCATATCAATTCCAGCTTCTTCAACAAGTCGTGCACCCGGAGCATCATAGGCTGTCATCATTGTGATTTTTTCTTTTACCTCTTTCATCTTCATAAAACTAGCTGTTGTTTTCATTATATTCCTCCTTTTTAGAGGAGGGCCTCATAACTGTCAGATCAAAAAAATCTGACCCCATCAAAACACAAGTATTTTGTGCCTTGTTAACTAGGGGTCAGACTATTGTAACCAACGAGTGGTATACGAATAATTGACGTCAAACTTATGAACCCCTCTGTCCTAGTCCTAAATGGATCAAGGCAGATCCGATATTTAAATGATAAATCGGTGCAGTTCCAACATGGATACCGCCCATTCCCCAAAAGTATAACAATTTTCTTTATCATTGGGAAGCATTTTCAATATCAGCAGAATAAATCTGATGGAGTGTTCCTTGTTCATCTTCTAAAAGCAAAACACCTTCATTCGTAATTCCTTTTGCAAAACCATATAGAACCTCACGCATAGTTCTTGCATAAATATATTTTCCTACACTAATTGAATACGTCTCCCAAAGAGTTTTAATTGCTTCAAATCCATTAGTGAGATAATGTTCATATAATGTCTCAAACTCATTTACGACCGCAGCTACAATAAGAGCGCGCTCAAAAGGCTTTCCACCTTCAATTGCCAATGAAGTAGCCAAACCTTGAATTTCTGGATCAAGGTCTTTCAATTGTTGGTTTACATTGATTCCTATCCCGATAATAATGGAATGAACCCGGTCCGGATCCGCTTGCATTTCTGTTAAAATTCCAACAAGCTTTTTGCCATTAATTAAAACATCATTAGGCCATTTAATTTCGCAATTTATTCCTGTTTGATTTTTCAATGCCCGTACAACTGCTACTGCAGTCAACAATGTAAGCTGGGGTGTTTTTTGTGGGGAAAGATCTGGCCGAAGTATCAAACTCATGGAAATACTTGTTCCTTGTTTTGAATGCCAATTTCGTCCAAGTCGACCTTTTCCTTTTGTCTGCTCATTCGCAAGCACAATGTGACCTTCTCTAGCTCCTTCTTGTGCTAATTTATGTGCAACAATCTGTGTTGACTCGGTAGTATCAAGATACGTCATCTCTTTTCCCAAACGCATCGTCTTTAAGGCAACACCCACTTCATGTGAATGGATTCCATCTCCTTTTTTGATAAGTCGATACCCTTTTCTAGGCGCAGATTCAAGTTCATAGCCATTTTTTCTAAGTTCATCAATATGCTTCCAAATCGCCGTTCTTGAACAACCCAACTGCTGACTAATCATTTCTCCTGATACAAATTGATCCGGATGCTCTGCAAATATTTTCAGAAGACTTTCCTTCACAGCTCATCACTCCTTTTTTCTAAAGCTTGTAATATAGCATGTTTATCATTTCTACAATGCCTTGTTACGACGAGATGTTCAGCTAGCGAAAGAACTTCTTTCAGCCAAGGACCTTGTTCTTTTTTAAAAAAACGCAACACATCCCGACCACTCACTGCAAGCTCTGATCGATTATGGATCGGTAGTGCTTCCCACATCAAATTTAATTCTTGAAATGGTATTATCTTCTCTTTTAATAGTGAGCGTATTTTTTCAACATCTAACGCAACTTGAATGGATGCTTGGTACAGTTCTAATGACGTCCATTCATTTTTTTTTCTATTTTTATAATAGGACAGTCTTGAACTTACACCTCGTAAGCGTTCCTTTGATAGCAGTAATTGCTTTAATGGTGTTTCATCGTTAGCACCTATACATAAACAATGAATCGCCCAACAGATCGTTTCAGATTCATTCTTTAATGCTCCCACATTTGTGAATTGCTCTAACAAATCCTTGTTTAGCAAAAGATCCGGAAGCTCTTCGTACATTCCTGTTTCAACTAGTAAATTAATGGCTGAATTTCGATGATCGCCCTTTAGTAATTTAATCCATTCTTTCGTTATACGCTCGATTGCTACCTTTTTCAGAAAATGTTTTTTTCGAACGAGCGTGTCCCTAAGTTCGACATCTACTTCAAATCCTAACTCACTTACAAACCGAGCCACTCGTAACATTCGTAATGGATCCTCACTCATTCGCTCTTGTGGATCAATCGATCTTAGTACTTTAGCGTAAATATCTTTTTCTCCATTCACTAAATCAATTATTTCCCCTTCATCATCCAAGGCCAAACTATTAATAGTTAAATCTCGACGCTTTAGATCCTCTGTAAGTGTCTCACCCCTAATGGTTGTTACTTCAAAATGTAGTTGATTTAAGCGGACAATAATGGTTTCGTGTTGATTGTTCATCATGAATGTCTTCAAAAATATTGTAGCTACTTCATCCGGCGTAGCCGATGTGACGATATCAACATCAGCTATCTCTCTATTTAGAAGTAAATCCCGGACTGCACCACCAACTATGTAAGACTCAAAACCATTTTTTTTAAGCGTATGTAAAACTTCTTTAGCTTCCTGCCATGAGTTTGACACAACTCTTCCTCATTTCTATTCTTGCATAACTTGATGATACAATTTTTCATACTGGGAGACAATTAATTTTGAATGAAAGACGGACTGTACTCGTTCCATTCCGCGTTTGGAAAATGCTTCATGACATGCATCATCCATTAAAAGTCCAATGGCTTTACGAGCTACACACTCTACATCTCCAACATCACATAAGTAACCTGTCACTCCATCTACAACAACTTCTGGTACACCTCCTGCATGTGTGCCGATCACCGGAACACCACAAGCCATAGCCTCTAATGCAACAAGTCCAAAACTCTCTTTTTCACTTAATAGAAGCATGAGATCACTCATCGAAAGTAACTCAGCAATATGCTTTTGGTTACCTAAAAATAAAACGTTTTCCTCAATTTCTAAGTCCTTAACTAACTGCCTAGCTGTTGCTAATTCAGGACCATTTCCTATTAATAAAAGCTTAGATTTTACTTTTTTTGTAATACTCGCAAAACTTCGAACAACATCAGAAATTCTTTTAACTGGACGGAAATTCGAGATATGAATTATGATCCGTTCATCTTTAGCAATGTGGTAATGTTGTTTTAACTCTTCTACTTCTTGTTTCATGTACACACGTTCATCTATAAAATTATAAACCGTCGAAATGGATTTGTCGGTCGGTACTAGCTCGCGAGTTTGTGTTACTAAATCATTAGAAACAGCTGTAACAAGGTCTGATTGTTCAATCCCAAACTTTATAATATCTTTTAAGGATCTATCATAGCCTAGGACAGTAATATCCGTTCCGTGAAGCGTTGTAATAATCTTTAAATCTTGCTTGAGCATCTGTTTAGCTAAGATCGCACAAATCGCATGTGGTACAGCATAATGAACATGAATGAGATCTAGTTTTTGACGCTTGGCAACCTCCGCCATTTTACTAGCAAGTGTTAAATCATAGGGTGGATACTGAAAAACGGAATATTGATTTACCTCGACTTCATGATAATAAATATTAGGATAAACACGGTCGAGGCGAAACGGCACACTTGATGTAATAAAATGAACTTCATGACCTCGCTCAGCAAGCAATTTCCCAAGCTCTGTTGCAATCACACCGGACCCTCCAACAGTAGGGTAACAGCTGATTCCAATTTTCAATTTCATCTGTTACTCTCCCCTCCTGCAAACAAGTTTGAAACGATTATTGGTTTCATCGTTTTAAACCCTTCTGCATATGTCACTCCTACTTCTTTCCCAAATAAGCGTTCTCTTGAATCGACGACAGTTATGTAATCATTTGTTAACGGGGTGTCAATCGAATCAGAGGTTTTCACAAACTGACTTTCATAGGCCAAGAGCGCCTGTTTCTTTTTCTCAATAAAATGAGTGACATCAATGACAAAATCAGGGTGTTCATACCCATTAATAAAATAAAAATGCAACGCATCTGGACGGAAAGCATGTAAATCATCAGCACATTGATAGCGCTTTATACCAGCATTAAAGCATGCCTCCTTAACAATATCAGTACATGCACCATGATCCGGGTGACGATCTATAGGAAAAGGAGCAAACACAACGGCTGGTTTATACGTTCTAATTATTGAAACGACTTCAGCAAGTTGCTCTTTTGTAATCACCTTCAATCCTCTATCTGGAAGGGTTAACTGAATACGTGTCGTAAGTCCTAAGATCTCTCCAGCTCGCTTAGCCTCTTTTTGTCTTAATTCTACTGTCCCATTGGAAGATAACTCAGCTTTTGTTAAATCACAAATTCCTACACGATATCCGGCCTCTACATATTTGGCTAATGTGGCACCCATCCCGATTTCAACATCATCGGGATGGGCGCCAAATGCAAGAATATCCAACTTAACCATTGTGATCATCCTTATCAGCTTCACGCCAAGAAAAATCGCCACGTTCTAATCCTTTTATCAATACTTCAGCTGTTCCAATATTTGTAGCAAGTGGAACATGTCGGACGTCACAAAGACGAATGAGAGCAGTGACATCAGGCTCATGCGGTTGTGCCGTCAATGGATCACGGAAAAATAAGATTAAGTCAAATTTATTTTCAGCAACGAGTGCTCCAATTTGTTGGTCTCCCCCTAGAGGTCCTGATTTAAATCTAGTCACCATTAAATTCGTTGCTTCCATTACACGTGTGCCTGTCGTTCCTGTTCCATACAACTTGTGTTTTTCTAAAATGGTCTCATATGCAATAGCAAATTGAACCATTTCATCTTTTTTCTTGTCATGGGCAATCAGAGCGATTCTCATCCGGTTTTTTCTCTCCTTTTTTCCGCGAAGGTATATTTATAGAGGCAGACCTAGCTCAGTGTCTAGCCCTAGCTTTTTATCTTTTTATTCGATAATATGTTCTAAACCATAGATTAACGTATCAATTCGAAGGACAGACTCAACAGCAAGTTTCACTCCGGGCATAAAGGAGGTTCTGTTAATAGAGTCATGGCGAATTGTTAGTGTTTGACCTACTCCCCCAAATATTACTTCTTGATGAGCAACTAGACCTGGGAGACGAACACTATGAATTCTCATACCTTCAAAATCAGCTCCACGAGCACCTTTCAATTCTTCTGTTTCATTTGGATGCCCTTGTGATTTGGCAGCTCGCACTTCTGAAATAAGCTGTGCTGTTTTAACCGCAGTTCCAGACGGAGCATCTAACTTACGATCATGATGACGTTCAATTATCTCTACATCTGCTAGATATTTGGCAGCCATTTGTGAGAATTTCATCATTAAAATTGCGCCAATCGCAAAATTTGGTGCAATAATTGCTCCAAGACTTTTTTCTTCTGCTATTGTTCGAAGTTCCTCTATATCTTCTTCTGTAAATCCTGTTGTACCTACAACAGGGCGAACGCCCTTGGCAAAAGCTGCTTCCATATGCTTCTTCCCAAATGCCGGTGCCGTTAAATCAATTAAGACATCCACTTCTAGCTCTTCAAAACATTTATGTATATCCGTATAGACCCTAGCCTCAATCCCATGAAATCCGTCGATCTCACTCAGATTCATGCCATCATTTTTTGAATCTACTACAGCAACAAGATCAAATTCATTTGTTTCTGTAACCATTTTTACCGCTTCTTTCCCCATATTCCCACGAGGTCCAGCAACAACTATTTTCACTCTATTCATTCGATACACCTTCTTCTTCTATTCTTGTCCATCGATCCTTGTCTCTAGAATTGAATTTCTCCATAACAAGATCAAATGCTTCATCTAAATCAATTTGTAACGAATTCGCAAAACAAATCAATACAAATAGGATGTCTCCCATCTCTTGCTCCATTGTTCGATCTTCTTCATTTGTTTTTTTAGGTTTTTCTCCATAGAAATGATTAACCTCACGAGCTAATTCACCTACTTCTTCACTCATTCTTGCAAGCATTGCTAATGGACTGAAATAGCCTTCTTTAAACTGTCCTATATATTGATTTACTTCATCTTGCATTTGTTTCATTGATTTCTCACTCACTGTGTTCACCTCACATCCCTACCATACCAATGTTAGCGAAATGTTCGCATTTTGACAAACTTAAACTACGTTTGCCGTTATATTTCACTTTTTATATAATAGGGCATGTTCAAAAAGTGCTAACGACGCTTCAAGTGGTTAAAATAATAATCGATCCCTTCCTTTATCTACGAAATTAACTGACATGTTATTCAATTACACACTACTTGTATTTTATCATAAGGAGGACTATATGGCTTATAAGGTTCGCTTCAAAAATGTACTTTTTATTTTGCTTGGCTCTGCTATTCTTTCTTTTGGACTTGTGTACTTTAATATGGAGAACAACTTAGCAGATGGTGGATTCACTGGAATTACGCTTATTCTTTACTTTATGTTTTTAATTAATCCTGCTATTTCAAACCTTCTATTAAACATCCCTCTCTTTTTTATCGGATGGAAAATATTAGGAAAATCCACATTTATTTATACCATTATCGGAACAATCGGAGTATCTATTTTTCTCGAGATCTTTCAACGTTATCCATTCATCAGCATCCCTCTTCATGACGACATGACGCTTGCTGCATTATTTGCTGGTGTTTTTATCGGTGTTGGGCTAGGAATTGTTTTCAGGTACGGAGGTACAACAGGCGGAGTAGATATTATTGCAAAACTCGGATTTAAATATCTTGGTTGGAGTATGGGAAAGACCATGTTTATGTTTGATGCCCTTGTCATTGCAACATCACTTATTTATTTAAACTATCGAGAAGCAATGTATACACTGCTTGCTGTTTTTATTGCTGCTAAAGTAATAGACTTCATTCAGCAAGGTGCGTATTCAGCAAAAGCTTCTCATATTATCTCAGATAAAGTACCTGAAATAGCAGATACGATTATGAAAGAGATGGATAGAGGAGCGACCATTTTAAAAGGAAAAGGGAGTTTTTCCGGAACAGATAAAGAGGTCCTCTATTGCGTTGTTGGTCGAAATGAACTTATTCGCTTAAAGACATTAGTAGAACGTATTGACCCCCATGCTTTTGTAACAGTAAACGACGTTCAAGATGTAATAGGAGAGGGTTTCACGCTGGATGAGAATAAAAAGCCTCTACAACTGTAAGTGCCAATTTAATACAAGGTGTGCACCTTTGATCATTGTCATTGATTTTTTCTAGTTCAAAAGAAAATAAGCTTGGAGCCTTTTGCTCCAAGCTTATTAGTCATCATTATTCATCCCAAGATACATAAAAATAAATCGAGCAAGCTCAAGTAAAGCAACAAGTGCACCAGCAACATATGTTAATGCTGCAGCATTTAAGACCTTACGCGTGTCACGCTCTTCATCATTGCGAATAACACCAGTTGAAACAATTTGCTCCATCGCACGGCTACTTGCATTAAATTCAACCGGTAGCGTAACTACCTGGAACAAAACAGCAGCCGCCATCGCAAAGATACCAAGTAAAATGAAACCTGAAGCTTGCATCAGTATTCCAGCTAAAATTAAAAAGAACGAAACGTTTGAACCAAAGCTAGCAACTGGAACTAGTGAATGACGAATACGCAAAAATGCATAGTCCTCCGCATCTTGCATTGCGTGACCAACCTCATGCGCCGCAACAGCAGCACCAGCAACAGAAGTTCCATAATAATTATCTGTTGATAAACGGACTACTTTTGAACGTGGATCATAGTGGTCTGTCAATGTACCACGTGTCTCTTCGACTTGAACGTCATGCAAGCCATTATCATTGAGAATCTTTCTAGCAACTTGTGCTCCTGTCATACCTGATGAAGCATGGACTTGAGAATACTTTTTGTACGCGCCCTTCACTCTCATCTGTGCCCAAATTGGAATGATCAGAAGAAGAATAAAATAAACGATAAAACCCATCGAATGTACCACCTCTGTTGTTAGATCTTACATATTATTTTAAATTGAACATCAAACAAAGTCAAACAAAAACACTATGTTTACAGTGGTTTCAACGATTTCTCACAATTTTGTCACATTACTCTTTCCCTCGAACCTTTTGTTTTTCAGCCTTGTATTTTTTATAACCTACATAGGATAAAGACATCGTGATCATCCCACCAATCGTAAACATAACCCACCACAGAGAAGGATCAGCACTATCTTCTTTTCCTCTACTATAAAGATATGTCCATTCCGTTTCCATTACTTCAAGATGAGGGACCACCTTATCTTTATCTATAATCTCAGATCTCATTCTTTCTAGGTACGTAATTTGAGAATCAATTTTTTGAAGATGCTGCGGCTCAATATCAATTAATAAAGCTGGTCTAATCATGTCGTAATGACGTAAAAATTCATTAAATCGGTGCTGGTAGCCTTGGGAATCTCCAGCAACCATTGCCACTTTCATATTAGACAAAGCATTCATTACTGACTCTTCTGTGTGTAACCACAGTGGATGATGTTCACTAGACAAGGCATCAACTGCAAGGCGAAAAGCAGTTACGTTATAAATTCGTTGATCAAGTGGCATATCTAGAGCAGTAACAGCCTCGACCGCATGTTCAAATGATCCAGTTACCGTTCGTAATGAGCTCATTGTGATTTTCTCTTCCTGAAAATCAACTTCTAAAAACATAACAGAAAAATAATCCAACAATTGCTTAGCTTCTTCAAATTTTTCTTGTTTAACTAACTGAAGGATTTGGTCGGATGTGTGATTTAATTCTTTCCATGTATGTAGCGATTCCGTGTCATTTGCTTGAATGCTCAATGGAAAGCTAAAAACGATTACGGCCACCATTACCATAACTATTTGACGCATGTTTGTCCCTCCTTCTTCTCATAACATCTTATGAACAGATGGACAAGAGTAGACCAAGAAAGAGAGACAAACCATTATTGAATTTCTAACTTTAATCGATTCTTCCGCACACTTAGCAAATAAACAGTGAAAACTGAAAAGACACTTAACCAAAAAGTAAAATAACCAATCATATCAATATCACTCATGAGCCTTCCGGAAACCCATGGATGCATCATAAAAACATAATCAATTATATCATTATGAAAAGTCCATATAGCAGCTATTACTAAATGCCCTCTATTTATCCTGAAATAAGGGGCATATAAAATCGCTTGGAATGCCATACCTGCGTGCGAGAATATAAGCATATAATTTTTCCAATTTAGTGAATCCCCTGCCCACCCCGCAGCAACATTCATTACAACCGCCCAGATTCCGTATTTTATCAACGTAACAGCCGCTAACGCTTCAATTAATGGCCAATTTCGTTTCATTAAAAAGGCAATCAAGACGAACACGAAAAACAGACTCGCAGTCGGACTATCAGGAACAAATAGGATAAAACGTGTTGGAGTTTGAGCCAATTGACCCATATACCAAATATACCCATACAAAGTTCCTGGAATATTGATAAGCAATAATAAAATAATCATCCACTTAGTTCCAAACAGAGAAAGCATACGACTCATCATTATCGTTCCTACCTTTTTATGTAATGTTTAGTGATAAGAAAAAAGCTGACTATAACAGTCAGCTTTTCTTTTACTCTTCTTCAGGTTGGCCGTGAGCGGCAATATACTCAGCAAGAATTTCAAGCTCTTCGTCTGAGCCATCAAATAAGTCAGCAGGCATTGCACCTTGACCATTGATAATTACGTTCATTACCTCTTCAGCATTTTTTTCTGTATCAAGTAATGAAGGACCACCAGCTCCACCTGTCATTGTATCACCGTGACATCCAATACATGAGGCTTGAGCGGAATAAATTTCATACCCTTGCGCCTCCGTATTAATGTCTCCTTCTTCAACAATTGCACCTTGTTCAGCAGCTGCTTCCCAATCATGTTGATCAACTGATTCCCAAGTTAGGTAGAAAACTGAAATAAATCCAAGCATCATCATGCTTGTTGCAATCGGACGTCTTAGTGGACGACGCTCTTTTCCAGTATCTAACCACGGAGCTAACAAGAGTGCTCCAAAAGCAAGTCCAGGCATAACGATTGTACCAATGACATTAAAGTCACCAGAAGCATATTGATATTTTAATAACTGATACAAAAATAAAAAGTACCAATCTGGTAATGGAATATATCCAGCGTCAGTAGGATCAGCCATTCGCTCAAGCGGTGCCGGATGAGCAACCGTAATGAGGAGGTAACCCATTAAAAATACCGCACCAACCATCCACTCTTTTAAGAGGAAGTTCGGCCAGAACGCTTCTGTCTTACCTGGATATTCCGAGTAGTCTTTTGGAATGTTAGGTTTTCGATTGTTTGCCTTGACACGAGAGTCACCGACAAACTTCATCCCTTTACCACGTTCCATCTCGTTCCCTCCTTTTTCATTTGTTTGCTAAAAAGTCATTTAGAGTTCATTTTACAACGGTCCAGAAATACCTTGTTTACGGATCATGTAGAAGTGAGCCGCCAGCAAGCCAAGTAATGCAGCTGGTAAGAAGAATACATGGATCGCAAAGAAACGAGCTAGAGTCGCTGCACCGATAATCTCTCCACCAGCAAGCAACGTCTTCGTAAATCCACCAACAATCGGTACACTTTCAGCAATTTGAAGTACAACCGCTGTTGCGAAGTATGCCTTCATATCCCAAGGTAATAAGTAACCCGTTACTCCTAATGCAAGCATAACAAAGAAAATAAGGACACCAACTACCCAGTTTAATTCACGAGGCTTCTTGTAGGACCCTGTAAAGAAGACACGCAAAGTGTGCAAAAACATCATAACAATAACTAAACTTGCGCCCCAATGGTGCATACCACGTACGATTACACCGAAAGCGACTTCATTTTGTAAGTATGCTACTGATTGATAAGCGTTGACAATATCTGGTACGTAATACATTGTCAAGAACATGCCCGATAAGATCTGAATCACTGTAATAAAGAATGTTAGTCCTCCAAAACAGTAAACGAACGCAGAGAAGTGGTGAGCCGGATTTACATGCTCTGGTACTTCGTGATCGGCAATATCGCGCCACATTGGCGTAATATCGAGACGCTCATCAACGTAGTCGTAAATTTTTTGAAGCATCAATTACGCCCCTCCTTATGTTCGCTGATTAATTTGACCTAAGTAAACTTTTCCATCTTCCACTACGACATCATAAACGTCTAATGGACGTTGTGGAGGTGTTCCTGGAATGTTAATACCGGAACTATCAAACATTCCAAAATGGCATGGACAGAAGAATCGATCTGGATGATCTTCTTGCGTACCATACGCAACCGTACAACCTAGATGTGTACATGTCGGTGATAAAGCCGTAACTGTATTATCACGAATAAAGATGTACGCTTCACGAGTCACTTCTGATTCGTACCATACATCGACTTGTTCAAATGAGAATCTGAACTTTTGCGGCTCTTCCGTTAATTCCGCCACTTCACATACATATCTTAGGTCTGATTCCGCCCCAGCCTTAAGAGCAGGATCTAGCGCAAATCGAGCCATTGGCATTAGCATACCTGCAGCCATAAAGCCACCAACACCTGTAAGTGTGTACGTTAAAAATTGTCGACGTGAAACTCTGTGGTCTTTTTCACTCACTCGTTTTCCCCCCTTACACTATAAGGTAAACCCAAAAATGGGCATAAAATAAACACTTTATTATACTAGGACATACCCATGATAATATAACACGAATGAATAAGCAACAATTTCCGCATTCTGGCACAAATTCGGCATATTTCATAGGTGATCTGTTAAATAGATCATTGACTATAATACCAGATTCAGACTTGTAATCAAAATTTGCACAAAAAAAAACTGAAAAACCTACATTATTAAATGTAACATCAATGATTCTTAATTATCATAAGAAAAAAGCCTCCTCAAGTATGAGAACTTGAAAGAAGCTCTTGGGCTCCAATTAGGCCTGTTTTACTTGTAACTTAACCCATTTATCTACTTTGCCATTTATTTGTCATTATTGGGATCAACTGTTTCAATTGATCAGCAATAACGTCACGTTTATAACTTGCCTCCATGTGTTCAAGCGGAATAGTAGGTAGCCAGAGTAACATTCCGTTTACTTGGTCCTCGACAGATTTCCACTCACCGTCAGACGTTAAATAAACAATGTGAGAGATACCACCATCTCGTAATTCATCTTCCCAACTTCGAATGCGGTTCATTCGACTAGTAGAATCCTCTGTTCTCAAATATGTAAAAGGTGGAAACTGAACAACTCTTCCATGAAATTGCTTTTCCACTTCTAACACAATAATTGAAATAAATTCACCCATTGCTACTGTTGACTTTACATCTTTTTGCCACGCTAACGGAATTAGTGGAATAAGAGCCGTGTCAACATATTCCTTTGCTTGTAAATACGTATCCATTTCACTAGCTTGCCATTTCATATGTATATCTTCTCCCAACACAACCTTAAGTTAATCTTACAGCGAATGAACGAAAAATTACAACTATAGAGGATGACCCCTTTTTGACAAACTACTAGTCAAGAAATAGCTTCACTAAAAAGCAGACTTCCCCTTACTCATTGTCAGACAAGTTACTTTTCACTTAATTGTTGTAATTGTTTGACCAATTGATCAAACAGCTCTTTATTTTGTTTATCTAGTGCATTGTCAATTTCATTTAACAGCCGTTCTCTCTTAAACGTGTTAAGAGAACGATCCAAAATCGCTTCTGTTTCTTTTTGAAAAGCAACCGTAAGCTCAATATTTTCTGGGATATGAGGATTTTCTTCCAGTACAACTAAGTATGGTGGAAACTGCCTTGCCCCAGTAAAGTGTAATTCAATGTAAATATCTTCGGTTTGGTTTAAACGAATATCATGAAAGGCTTTTTCTGCATCTGTTGTAATGTGCTTTTCTTTATGAAAGGAGAATGGAATGCTATCCACCCCTTTAGCTGAAATAATTAGCGCTTTCGGAGTATGAGCTGCCTGTTCAACAAAATGAACTCGTTCCATAAGCTCATCATCACTCATTAAATAGTTCAATAACCAAGCACATTCCCGGCGCTTTAATTCAAACTGTTGCAAAAAATTCTTAAGAAACTCTTTCTTATCTACAACTGGAATGATGTTGCCCACGCCTCACCCCTCCTTAAGATTTTTCTTATTTCATGGCTATTCATTGAATAGATTGTATAATGATACTATTCTCTATTATTTATTGATTTCCCTTTTTTTAAAATCAATTTAAATTTTGAAGTACCTCAATTATATCAGCCCTTTCTGGATATAATTTTAAGACTTTGGAAAATTTCTGTCTTGCTTCATCACGCAATCCATATTCAAGTAAAAAGTATCCGTATTCTTCTAAGAAGTCAACGTCTTCAGCATATGTTTTTTCAATTTCTTTGTATCGTTCAAATGCCTTATCATAGTCATCTTCCTCTTTTACAGCAGTCGCCTCATACCACGTATACATAGTATCTTCTTCACCATAGTCACGCATATGTTCCATTAACTCTTTTAACTCTTCAAATGATTGTGTATGCTTAAAATATGCTGCTAGCGTGTGGACAGCTTCAACATTTGATGGATTTAAAGCAATAACTTTCCTTAGGAACTCCTCCCCCTCTGTTGGCATTTGCCGTTTGAAGCTTAGCTTGCCTGCATGAACGTATAATGATTCATTATATTCATCTACCTTCATCCCTTTCTGCAAGGTTTCGATGGCATCATCTAACCGACCTTCAGCTTCATATGCTTTAGCTAAGTACGTATACAAACTTGAGTAATCAGGGTCTAATGTTAATAGTGACTCAAGTTGTTCAATTGCAAGGATCATGTCACCTGTTTGATAAGCTGTAAATCCATATCCAAATAGGGCATTTGGTTCTAAATTCTCCTTAAGCCCTTCTCTATAAAATTCAAGAGCGTCTTCAAATTGACCACTAGCACTATAAGCTTCTGCTAATAATAACTTTAAATGAACATTAGGAATAGATTCACCAGAATGAACTGCTTTCTTTAAATGTGGAATACTTTTTATATAATCTCCTCGCTCTAAATAAAATTCCCCAAGCCCATATGAAATAATCACTTCATTAGGTGCTTTTTCCTGAGCCAATATCAACTTTTGTTCAGCCACTTCGTCAAGTGATTGCATTTGATATAAATCCGCAAGAAGTACTTGGGCCTGCACGAATGCTGGATCATCTTCATTAATTTCTAATAATAGTTCAATTGCCTCATCTTCTTTGTCCATATCAATTAATAGTTCTGCGGCAAAAGAATACAAACTACCTTCATCGGGGTATAATAAAAGCAACTCATCTACTATATTTTTTGCTTTTTCAATATGTCCTAATTCTTGGTAAATTTCAGCAATATCAAACTTAACTTGATGATCTGCTCTTTTTTCTAGTCGAGCTAATTCACTTAACCCTTGTTCTACATTGCCTGTTTCAATGTCTTGTATTGCTTTTTCAATTGCATTCATTCCATACTCCTCCATTATCTATAGAAACCGTCTCGTCATCTTCTTCGACACTTCTCCATCATACCCTTCTAAAACAAGAAGAAACCATCATCCCATTGAATGACGGCAATTTGCACGTAATTTCGAGTTACATATAACTCTTCTGCTGAATTTCGTCTTCTCCAACATGTGACATAGACAAAAATCTTGCAGGTCTTTTCACTTCAATTAAGCGTCCAAAACCTGGCTTTAATGTAATTGCATCATTTGATTTTATAATTTCTCCTTTTACAACGACTACAATAGGATCTTTCTCATCATAAACAATCCATCCTTTTGTTGCAACTTTTTCCTTCAATGAATAAATTTCATGATTTTGATCTTGATGGAAAATTAGATAGTCAGCATCGCTTCCAGCAAGCAAGGTTCCCTTTTCCGGAAATAACCCAACCTTTTGTAAAAAAGGCTTTATCCATCGAACAAGCGGTTCAATTGGTGCAGTAGTATGAATCCGATAGTTATTACAATATGCCATCCACTCTCTTAGTAGTGCGACTTCAAACCTTGCAGAGGTAGAAGAAATCACAGGAATAAGTACGGTTGGATATGTTAAAAGGGTTTGTGAGATATGAGTCCACGGCAGGCTCTTCAATTCGTTAAACGATTGAATTTCGATTCTCAGAAAAGGTATCTTTAGATTTTGACACATCCGGATAACGCTAGGACGTACCATTGCTAGTGGAAGCGTTATCCCAATTACAAAATCCAACGTACTACTTGCCATGGAGTGCTTGGCACGTTTAAACACCGCTTCAATTTCTCGTTCATACTGAACACGAGGTGCTACTGCTACACTCGTACAACCTTTTTTAATTAATAAGCTTTGCCTTTCTTGAAATTGTTGGAAGTCGTTGCATGTCAACAACTTGTCGTCATACATAATTCTTCCGTTTGTCATAATGGTACCAGTCATCGTTACACGTTGTTTATTCCATTTGTCAAAAGTACTAGTGACATAGTTAATTTTCCCATCCTTAATTAAATAGGATCGTAGCGTGTTGATCTCTTCATCAATTTTTGTCGCTTTGTCTAATAAATACATCACCATTCCTCCTACTTCTGTAATAAAGATAGACCGCTCTTAAATAATCTTTACGCTTAATGTATAGCCCCACAAGAAGTAACTCACGCCTTTGATAGATGTTGTACTTATTAGACAAGCTATGAAATAAAAATCAAAAAGAGAACAGTACTTTCTATTTTTGATTTAATTTCAGAATCTTTCCTTTTTTCTATTGACTTCAAACAATAAGTGTATATAATAATAAATAAGCGTATGGTTTCTCTCCACTCCTATCCATACAACTTTTTAGCTTTTTGCTAAACCTTCATTTGTAAACGCTTACGTTTACAAATGAAGGATTTTTTTATTTCGGTTGTACGTTTGTAAGATCGGAAAAAACTTCCCACTACTTTCATTTCAATGATAAAGAGACTAAAATTATGAATTTTAGTCTCTTCTGCAGTTACTGATTTTGTTGTAACGACTTTATATGTTCAAAAAAGCTAGGATAGGAGACCGCTATCGCATCACTTCGGTCAATTGATACATCGCCATCAGTTATTAATCCCGCAATAGCCATCGCCATTCCAATTCGATGATCGCCAAAACTGCTTACAGCTGAGCCTTTTAAGGATTTACGCCCTTCTATTATCATGCCATCATCTGTTGCAGTGATTGTTGCACCAAGCTTTTTTAGCTCACTGACGACTGTATCTATTCGGTTCGTTTCCTTCACTTTTAATTCTTCAGCATCACGGATAACCGTTTTTCCTTCAGCTTGTGTAGCTAACACTGCGATAATTGGGATCTCATCAATAAGCCTTGGAATTAAGTCGCCTCCAATTTCAATTCCTTTTAACATTGATGTAGAAATCGTGATATCTGCAAGTGGTTCACCACCAGCTAATCTTTCATTATGGATCGACATAGTTGCCCCCATGTTTTCTAGCACATCAATGATTCCAGAACGAGTTGGGTTTAATCCTACTCCTTCTAACGTAATTTCGCTATCTGGTACGATTGCAGCAGCAACTAAGAAAAAGGCTGCAGATGAAATATCCCCAGGTACAACAATATGTTGTGCTGTTAGTGATTGTCCTCCTTCAACAGAAACGGTTAAACCTTCACGCCTAACAGTAACTCCATATGCCTCAAGCATTCTTTCAGTATGGTCACGAGATAAAGCAGGTTCGGATACAGACGTCACACCAGAACTTTGTAAACCCGCAAGCAAAATAGCCGACTTCACTTGTGCACTCGCGACTTTAGATTGGTAAGCGATCCCTTGCGTTTGCCCTCCTCGAATCGAGAGTGGCGTGTAATTGCCATTTTCTCTCCCATCTATGATTGATCCCATTTCACGTAATGGATTTGTCACACGAGCCATCGGGCGCTTAGCAATTGAATCATCACCAATAACAACTGAATGAAACGGTCTTGTTGCTAAAATCCCAAGCATAAGACGAGTCGTTGTTCCAGAGTTCCCTACATCTAAAATCTCACGAGGCTCCGTCAGACCTTCCCATCCTCTCCCCTCAATTGTCACCTTTTCACCTTGTTGTTCAATCGAAACTCCTAACTTCCGAAAACAAGCAATCGTACTTAAGCAATCTTCACCTGGCAAAAATCCTTCGACAGTTGTTGTTCCTTCGGCAATAGCTCCAAACATAACAGCTCGGTGCGAAATTGATTTATCACCTGGTATTTGTATCGTGCCTTTTAATCCATTTGAATGTGTAACAATAGCAGTGTTCATTTTATCCCTCCTGCAAGATTGAATTAAATAGTGACCGTATGTGTCTTTTTCCTTTTGAATAAGATCGATAGTGCTCGACCTTATTCCTGTCCGGTAGTAAAGAGAAAGCCATTTAAGGGAATAGTCATCTCTCATTAATAGGAGCGACTACTCTCTTTGGTTCGTTATTAAAAAGAGAACCCCTTTTTAATAATTCTCTATAAAATATATGTATCATACAAATGTATTTGTAAATGCAATTGTGCTCGCTCTCGATCTTCCTCAGAGCGAAAGCTTAATCTTAAAACCCCCATTATATCTTCACGAGTTTCCAATATCCGTATATTTGTTAAACTGATTTGATGTTGAGCTAAAATTCCTGTTACATCTGAAATGACACCGGGATGGTCAGGTACATCAACAAATAAATCGTAAAATGAAGGAATAGCTCCTTTTTTCCGAACAGGTAGACCATCTCTGAAATCTTTTGCATCTTGAAAGTATGTATAGATAGCTTCAGCACTTTCTTCTTCAATTAATGCTTTAACAGAAGCCATTTCCATTGTCCATGAATCCAGCAATTGCAATAAACTCTCCTTATTATGCAAAAGAATATCTCTCCACATAGTTGGACTTGCAGACGCTATTCGAGTAATGTCTCTAAACCCGCCAGCTGCTAACCTAGAAACAAGAGGGTCTTCATCTTCTATTTTGGCAATTTGATGCACAAGACTTGCTGCAATTACATGTGGAAAATGACTAATAGCCCCAGCTAACCGATCATGCTGACTAGGCGACAATTCAATAAATGTAGCTTTCGTTCCCTTTAGCCAATTTTGAAGCTGAATAATAACCCGTACATCCGTTCCTTCAATAGGAGTTAAAATGTAAAAAGCATTTTCAAATAAATGTGATCTTGCTGCTTCTACTCCGCTTTTATGTGAACCTGCCATCGGGTGCCCGCCAATAAAAGTAACACCTTTTTCAGCTAAACAAGAAGCTTGCTCAACGATTCGTTTTTTCGTGCTGCCTACATCTGTCACAATTGCCCCAGCTTTCAAATCAAACTGAGAGATGTCTTGTACGAGTTGTTCTGTTTTTAAAACAGGAGTCGCAAATATTATTAAATCTGCCCCAATAACACCTTCTTTTATCGATGATACTGCCTCATCAATTACTTTTAAAGACAATGCCATTTTCAGCTGTTCATCTGAAATATCGAAGCCCCGAATATGGACATTATGCTCCTTTTTAATTGCTAGGGCTATTGAACCACCTATTAAACCGAGACCTACGATAAAAACCGTTCGCTTCATGCTGTTCTCCTTTTCACCCTACTCTTAACAAAAAACGCCCTTAACCATCATGAAAGACGATTGTTTTTTTAGGAAGACATAGTTCCCGCCAGATACATTAGATTATGTGCGCTCATTTTTATTTCCCTGCTTTTTCACTCAAGGACAGGGCTCAGGCGGAAACGTTAGTTTTTTCACTTCCCAACCATTTCTCTCCATCCTAGAATAATTGATGGAGAAACTCTCTTTTTGCTTTTTCTTACAATATTCAGGTTATTGTTATTGTTCTACTGCTTTTGAAACTAGCAGCTCTTCTAAAACAGAGAATAACTCTTGATTCTCTTCATCAGTACCTACCGTGATTCGCACACACGTTGGGAATCCAAGAGCTTCACCTGACCTGACAATGAACCCTTTCTTTAGTAAGTAATCAAAAACCTCGTCGCCAGAACGATTAAAATCAATTAAAATAAAATTCGTTTGTGAAGGATAATATTTCAACTTATGTGTTTGACAGAACTTTTCAAATTGTTTCAATGCAGCTGTATTCTTTTTGACACATGAAGAAATAAATTTATCATCTTCTAAAGATGCTACTGCTGCGACATGAGCAAATGTCGTATTATTAAACGGCGGACGAACTGGATCAAGTAATGAAATTAGCGCAGGATTGGCAACCCCATATCCGACACGTAATGCAGCTAGTCCATACGCTTTTGAGAATGTACGTAAAATCATTAAATTCTCATACTTCTCTAGTAAGGGCAGCGTTTCAGGATAATCACTTGCCGTTACATATTCGAAATAAGCTTCATCAGACACAACAAGAACATGCGATGGAACGCGTTCTAAAAAGCTCGTAAATGCTTCTTGACTAACATATGTACCTGAGGGATTGTTAGGATTACACACCCAAATAATACGTGTGTTCTCATCGATTGCTTTTAACATCGCATCTAGATCATGAACCCCCTCCACACACGGGACTTCTCGAACCTCAGCTCCTTCAATTGTCGCATTTAATTTGTATTGTGAGAATGTAGGATCTGCTGTTACCGTATTCGTTTCTGGTGAAAGGAAAGCACGGCACAAAAATTGAATGACTTCATCAGACCCATTTCCAAATATTAGTTGGTTTTGCTCTACGCCGATTTTCGTTGCCACTTTCTCTCTAATAACGGCAGCATAACCATCGGGATAAATTGCAGTTTGAGAGGCCGCCTCACTAATAGCTTTTGCCGCTAGTGGCGATGCTCCGTACGGATTTTCATTTGAAGCTAGCTTTACAACCTTCGTTAATCCAAGCTCTTTTTTCACTTCTTCAATTGGTTTGCCTGGTTTATATGAAGGCAAGCCTTGTAATTGTGGTTTTGCTTGCATGTTTAGCACCTCATCTAATAAAATAATATCCTGCCTCTTATTATGTTACGACGAAATGAGCGAGGAGACAAACGTTTTTATGTTACGAAGTGCAATTGGTCTTGTTTCCTTCTCTTTTAACGCTTCTTCTTGCTCTCCTATTACTGTAACAAGCGCACTTCCTACAACGACCCCATCAGCATGTTTTTGCATCGCTCTTACTTGCTCGCCAGATGATATCCCAAACCCGACTGCCGTTGGAATGTTGCTTGCTTCACGGACTGTTTTTAGAAAATCATATACTCTTGGATCAAGTTCATTTCGAACTCCCGTTACACCTAAAGACGAGACACAATACAAGAAGCCTTTAGCACGCTGGGCTATCTTAATCATACGTTGTTTTGATGTTGGGGCAACAAGTGAGATAAAAGCTAAGTCATTTTGCTCACAAAGTTGATCTAAATGTTCGCTTTCCTCAAATGGAAGATCTGGAACTAACAATCCATCAATTCCTAGCTCGGCTGCTTCATTTACGAATCGTTCTTCACCATACTGCAATAAAGGGTTAAAATACGTAAAAATAATGACCGGAATCGTCAGCCCCCGTTTTCTCATTTCAGGGACAAGTTGTAATGCCTTTTCTAAAGACATCCCACCCTGTAAGGCACGTTTAGATGCCGCTTGAATCGTTGGGCCATCAGCAAGTGGATCGGAATAGGGAATGCCTAATTCTAAAATGCTAGCGCCTGCTTCCTCTAAAGTTACCGCAATTTCAATTGTCGCTTCTGCTGTAGGGTCACCTGCTGTAATAAATGGAATAAACAAAGGTTTATCCGACTTCGTTGCTACTTCCATTCGCTTATTCGCCATCTGTCTCACCCCTAAAACGTTTCATTAATGTATGAACATCCTTATCCCCTCTACCAGATAAACAAACAAGTATCGTATCATCTGGTGTTAATTCTTTTGCTCTCTCAAACGCTTTAGCTAATGCATGCGCTGATTCAATTGCTGGGATGATACCTTCTTGTTCAGATAATAGCTTTAATGCATCTAACGCTTGTTGATCTGTAACGGCTTCATATTTAACTCGTCCGTTACTCGCTAAGTATGCATGTTCAGGTCCAACTCCAGGATAATCAAGACCCGCAGAGATAGAATACGGCTCTGTTATTTGTCCTGCTTCATCTTGCAGTAAATAGGTTAACGAACCGTGAATTACTCCTTTTCGACCATGAGTGATCGTTGCAGCGTGCTCGTTTGTATCAACGCCTAACCCAGCTGCCTCAACCCCAATTAAGGTAATATCATCTTCTAAAAAAGGGTAAAACATTCCAATAGCATTACTACCACCACCAACACAAGCAATAATTTCCGTTGGCAATTTTTGTTCGCGCTCTAAAAACTGTTTTTTGGATTCATCGCCGATAATTCTTTGGAAATTTCGTACCATCTTCGGATATGGATGAGGACCAACAACAGAACCAATCAAATAAAACGTATCTTCAGCATTAGCAACCCAATAACGAATCGCTTC
Source organism: Halalkalibacter kiskunsagensis (assembly GCF_037027555.1). Lineage (NCBI taxonomy): Bacteria > Bacillati > Bacillota > Bacilli > Caryophanales > Bacillaceae > Halalkalibacter > Halalkalibacter kiskunsagensis. Next base: position 183,057 of record NZ_JAXBLX010000003.1, read on the forward strand.
ATTAGTTGCATCTTTTAATGTCTTACTACCCGAAGTAGCAGGAATAACTTCTGCTCCAAGCAATTCCATACGAAAGACATTTAGAGCTTGTCGTTCCATATCCTCTGCACCCATGAAAACTTTACATTCAAGTCCAAATCTTGCTGCAATTGTCGCGGAAGCAACCCCGTGCTGCCCTGCACCTGTTTCAGCAACAATTTTCGTTTTCCCCATTTTCTTTGCAAGTAGCGCTTGTCCCATTGCGTTATTTAGTTTATGGGCCCCTGTATGCAAAAGATCCTCTCGCTTTAAATAAATCTTAGCACCACCAAGTGACTTTGAAATATTTTCGGCATAGGATAATGCTGTTGGTCTTCCTGCATATTCTTGTAAGTGAGTAAGATATTCATTAGCAAAGGTTTCATCAGCAGTTGCTTCATCCAACGACTCTTCTAATTCTTCTATAACACTCATTAACGTCTCAGGAACGTATTTTCCGCCAAATTCACCAAAGCGACCTCGTTTATCTGGATGTGTTGTTTTCATGTTGGTTCATCCTTTCTTCTAGTTGCTTAATTAGCTTTCTAGACTTGATGCCATTTTCTTCTATGCCACTAGAAACATCAATGCCGTCTGGTCCATAATCTAGTACTTTATCAATATTATCCGGTCGAATACCTCCAGCAATAAAAACGGGGACACCTTGCTTTTTCCCTTCGTCTAAATAATAAGGTATATAACTCCAATCAAATGAGGTGCCTGTGCCCCCCCATTGATTTCCTACCTTACAATCTACGATATAGCCAGCTACTAACCCTTCATATGTTAGCATGAGTTGCAATGCGTCCTTTGAATGATGGATCACTTTCCAAACGGGCAAAGACGTTATTTTTTTTATTTCGGCAATTTGCTCTGGCTTTTCATTTCCATGACATTGGATTATATCTATAGGAAGCTCATTAATTGTTGATTGAATTGATTTGGCATCTTCATTCACAAATAGAGCAACAATCTTCTTATTATTAGTTTTTTTTTGTGCCTTCATCCAATCTCTCACTTGTTCTCCATTGACTTGTCTTTTGCTTTTTGCAAAGACAAAGCCAATGTAATCAGCATTGCTTGAGGTAGAGACATTCGTGTCATGTAACGAATGATTTCCACATAATTTAAGAAGAGGTTGCAACAGACTCTCCTCCAAACAATGCTGCAATTCCTGCCTCAGGTGATGACGCGCGCATTAACGATTCGCCAACAAGCACACCTGCAGCTCCCACTTTTTTGACCCGGTCAAGGTCAGATGTATGATGGATTCCGCTCTCACTAACAAACAAACTTCCTTCAGGAATTAGCTTAGCCATCTCCTCCGTTTGCGTTAATGTTGTCTCAAATGTTTTCAAATTCCGATTATTAACACCTATTATTTTAGGTGTAAATGTAGTAAGAAGCTCTACTAGCTCTTCTTTAGCATGAACTTCGACTAAACATTCTAGACCTAAACTATAAGCATACTCATAAAGTTCTTTTAATTGATCAATTGGAACCGTTCCAACGATTAGCAGCATCGCATCAGCTCCAATACGAACCGTTTCATCGATTTGTTTCTTATCAATAATAAAATCTTTTCTCATTACTGGCAGGGAAACTTCTTTTTTAATAGCAGACAAATAATCACGATGTCCTTGAAAATACATTTCATCTGTTAAAACAGAGATTGCATCCGCTCCACCTTCTTGATAACCTTTGGCAATGGAAATTGGTTCAAACTGCTCACATATGATACCTTTTGAAGGAGAAGCTTTCTTGACTTCGGCAATAAGTCCGATTGACCTGTTTGGTTCTTTTAATGCTTCGTAGAGCGAGAAAGTTGGAACGATTACTTGCTCAGAAAGCATTAAATTGGCTATTTCCAGACGTTTTGTTTCCAATATTTTCTCAAGCATGATGTTGTTTCTCCTTTTGCAGATATTGATAATGATTGTATACGGCGCCCGAATAAATTGCATTTTTTACACTTGCAACCCCTTCATGAATCGATTCTACTCGTTTCGCTACATAAAGGGCTGCTGCTGTGTTGAATATGACAATTCCAAGTGCTGATTCATTCGCTTCACCCTTAAGTACTTGTTGAATAACCTTTGCACTCTCAACAGGGTTTTTCACTTGTATATCTTGTAATACTCCTCGTTTAAGTCCAACATCTTCAGGAGCTATCGTGTAAATTTGCTGACTTTCGCCATTTACCTCAATAACTTTTGATTCAGTTGTAATCGATAATTCATCAAGTCCTTCTCCACCAGTAACAAACAATGCTCTTGATGTATTTAGTCGAATTAAGGTTTCTGCCATTTTTTTTGCGAATTCATGATTGTACACACCAATTAACTGATGCTTAGCACCTGCAGGGTTCGTTAATGGGCCTAGCAAGTTAAAAATAGTCCTAAAACCAATTTCTTTTCTAGGAACAACTGCATGTTTCATCGATTGATGATAAAGTGGTGCAAACAAAAACGAAAGGTTCGAATCTAGTAACGATTGTCTTGCTTCTTCTTTTGTGTATTGTGTTGGTATATTCAGTGCCTCTAATACATCTGCACTCCCGCTTTTAGACGATACTGCACGATTGCCATGCTTGGCTACTGGCACACCCATTCCAGATAAAACAATGGCTGTTGCGGTTGATACATTGAACGTTTGAAGGTCATCTCCACCTGTACCGCATGTATCAACAACGGGAATATCATCTGTTGGAATTCGGATGGAGTGAGCGCGCATTGAACGTGCAAAACCTGTCATTTCATCAACCGTCTCGCCTCTAAATCGCATGACCGTCAGGAGACTGGCAATTTGACTGGGTGTCGCTTGTCCGCTCATAATTTCATTCATCGTTTGTTCTGCTTGAGTTTCAGTCATATATTGACCTTCCATACACGTACGAAGAATTGTTTTAAACATGAGTTGTCTCCTCCCTTTTTCCAAACATTTTTTCAGCTAATTGTGCAGCCCGGATTAACGCTTTTGCCTTATTTTGTGTTTCTTCATATTCTTTCTCTGGAATAGAATCAGCGACAATCCCGGCTCCGGCCTGAATGTAGGCTTTCCCATTTTCAATAATCATCGTTCGAATCGCGATACATGAGTCAATGTTCCCATCATAGCCAAGGTAGCCAATGGCACCTGCGTACACACCTCTTTTTGTCGGCTCTAATTCTTGCAAAATTTCCATTGCGCGAATTTTTGGAGCTCCAGAAACCGTCCCTGCTGGAAAAGATGCCATCAGAGCTTCTAATGGCTTTGTTCCTGCTCGAAGTCTACCAGTTACTTTTGAGACAATGTGCATTACATGAGAGAACTTCTCAATAGATAGTAAAGTCGGTGTTTCCACTGATCCATATTCAGCTATGCGACCTACGTCATTGCGTGCTAGGTCAACAAGCATATAATGTTCTGCTCGTTCCTTTTCATCAGCAAGTAAATCTTTAGCTAATATCACGTCCTCTTGTTCATCTTTTCCACGTTTTCTAGTTCCCGCTATTGGATGAATTTCAACATGACCATCCTGAACTTGAACAAGTCTTTCAGGAGAACTTCCGACTACTTCTATTTGATCAAATTTTAAATAGAATAAATATGGAGACGGATTAACCATCCGAAGGACTCGATATACTTCTAGTGCAGAGGCAGAAACCTCCATCTCAAATCTCTGCGATAGAACCGTTTGAAACACATCACCCGCTCGAATATATTCTTTTATTTTTTCAACATCATCAAGGAATGCTTCTTTTTTGTAATTCGACGTTACATGTTCAAAAGATACCTCTTGATCCGTCTTCGGAACATTTTTTAACATGAGTCCATTTATCGGTTGTTCTAGCAACGAATGAATTCGCTTGATTTCTGCTCTTGCTTCATGATACGTATTCACAAGTGACTCTTCTTCATTTGGTCTTGCATGGACTAAAACCGATAGCTCTTTGTTTACATGATCATAAGCAATTAACGTTTGACAAAATAAAAATTGATAATGTGGTAGCTTTTGTTCTGTTTCAGTTTGAAGAGTCGGCTCAATCGTTTCAATTGCGTCATAGCTCATATAACCAACCGCTCCACCTCGAAATGGAATCGGAATATCTAACGGCTGAACATGTAAAAATCTCATTGTTGCATCAAAAGCTTGTTGGAACGTCTTCTCTTCAATGACTTTTTCACGACTTTTGGAATACGTTTTATACGTACCATTTTCTTCGACTAACTCAAACATTGGGTTTAATCCAATGAATGAATATCTAGACCACGAAGATTGCTCATCCTTACTCTCAAGCAAGAATGAAACTTGTTCACCTAATTGATGGACGATTTGGACTGGGGTTAAACCATCTGCAAAAAAACGTTGAAAAACAGGAATTGTTTTATACGTTTCGGCTGTTTTTTGAAATTCTAAAAAGGTTGGGGTTATCATAACAATCACTCCTAAGTTTGGAATGAATGAAATGAGTGGGAGGGGGAATCGTATATGAAATGAATCAACGTTTAATTACGTTAGATTGCTTCTTTACGATGATATAAAAAACCCCCTAAACATAAACGTTTAGGAGGTATATAGATAGACGTATCCCTCAACTAAACTCAGCTCTCCTCAACTCAATCTCATTCTCTACTAGACTCAATATTCGTACTATTTTCATTATAATTACTAAACTAGGCTCGAAGAAAACATTTTCTTCATCTCATCTGCCATCAGTTTACCTTGTTCTTATTCATTCGTCAAGGTTAAATCTGGTCTAAGTTTAGTAGCTTCCCGTAAGTACACATGGGTAATTTCGTCTTGTTCGACATCTGTATTTACCGTCATTAATACACGTATACAAAATGGCAGACTATTTGGCACTGGAATTTCAACAGCACAAACTACAGGAACATAGGACCAATCAGCAAACTCTCTTAGTACTTTAGCCGGAAAAGCCGCTGTTATATCCTGTGTCACTGTAAAAAGTACTTGTGCAACATTTTTGGGGTTAATGTCATTTTTTAAAATTAACTCTTGAACCAATTCCTTAGTTGCGATTGAAATCTCAGCGTCTGTATTATTCTCAATTGTTATCGCACCACGAATCCCTCTAACCAACATCATCTACCTCCATCTGTTCAGCTATCAACTGTTCAATCATTGAAGGTGGAATCTCTAACATTGTTGCTTTTTCCATTCCTTGTAAAAGCACCATACGTATAGAGCCAGCCTCCGCTTTTTTATCTGATTGCATTTTCCCTATTAACTTATTTACATTTAACTTGTTAGGAATCGTTGTTTTATAGCCGAGACGTTGAAACCAATTCTCATGTTGTTTTACATGTAAATCTATTTCAAACATCGTTTCGCTTAATTTCAAAGCGAATATCATTCCAATAGCAACTGCTTCACCATGTGTAATGGCTCCATACCCTAATTCAGATTCAATGGCATGACCTAAGGTATGACCAAAATTTAGATAAGCTCTGACTCCAGATTCTCTTTCATCTTCAGCCACAATATTTGCTTTAACAGCAAGGGATCTTTCTAAAAGATTAATCACTTGCTCAACGGGAAGTTGATCAAACGACTTCACCTCACCTTGTAGCCATTGCAAGAAATCCTGATTGCGAATAAATCCATGCTTAATTACTTCCGCAAAACCTGAACGCCATTCTCTTTCAGGTAATGAATATAGAGTTTCCGGATCGTAGAATACGGCATCTGGTTGGTGAAAACTCCCTACCATATTTTTCCCTAGAGCGTGGTTGATTGCTACTTTCCCTCCAACACTACTATCATGGGCAAGAAGAGTTGTCGGCACTTGGACAAAGCGGATTCCTCGCATATAGGTCGAAGCAACAAAACCAGCCAAATCACCAACTACTCCACCACCTAGAGCAACAATGACTGATTTACGATCAAGACCACATTCAAGAGCTTTCGTCATAACTTGTTCATAGGTAGCAAATGATTTTGAAGATTCACCACTTGGAATAACTTCAGTGTAGATAGGAAGCTTATTTTGAAAGCTCCCTACTACATCATTTAAATAAAGAGGCGCAACAACTGAATCTGTAATAACAAAAATGGAAGAAAATGCCTCAGTCACTATCTCTTCTAATAATTGTCCTACTTTATGGCGTATACGAGCTTCTATGTATACATTGTACGACTTTGATTTCGCTTCAATCGGAACTAACTTCATTAAAACTTCCTCGCTTCATCCTGATGCCGTTGTACATTTTGTTGAATGGTCTCAATTTGGTCATGACCAAACGTTTCAAGTAGGGCATTCGCTACTTCCCATGCTACAACTGCTTCTGCTACTACAGATGCTGCAGGAACCGCACAACTATCAGACCGTTCAATGCTTGCCTCAAATGGTTCTTTAGTTTCAATATCAACACTTTGTAGAGGTTTGTATAGAGTAGGAATGGGTTTCATCACTCCCCGAACGACAATCGGCATTCCTGTTGTCATTCCCCCTTCAAATCCCCCTAACCGATTTGTTTTTCGGCTATAGCCTTTTTCTTCGTCCCAAATAATTTCATCATGGACTTGGCTCCCTGGCAAGCTAGCTGCTTCAAAACCAATCCCAATTTCCACTCCTTTAAATGCATTAATGCTCATCACTGCTGCTGCTAATTTGGCATCGAGCTTTCGGTCATAATGAACATGACTACCAAGGCCAATTGGGACATTCTCAATGACTACTTCAACGATTCCACCTATTGAGTCACCATCTTTTTTGGCAGCATCAATCGCTTCGATCATTTTGACGCTAGCTTCGTCATCTAAGCAACGCACTTGTGAAGCCTCTGATCGTGCTTGCAATTCTTCAACTGAATCATATGATACATTTTCTGCTTTGACGCCACCTATTTCAAGGACATGTCCACCTACGCTAATTCCGAATGTTTGGAGGATCTTTTTGGCAACAGCACCGGCAGCCACTCTAACTGTCGTTTCTCTTGCTGAAGAGCGCTCAAGTACATTCCGCATGTCGCGATGTCCATATTTTATAGCTCCGTTTAAATCAGCATGTCCTGGACGTGGACGGGTTAATTTCCGCTTCACTTCTTTTTCTTCTTCCTCACCAATCGGTTCTGCACCCATAATTTTCGTCCAATGGGTCCAATCTTTATTTTCTACAACGAGAGCAATAGGTGCACCAGTTGTACGGCCATGACGAACGCCGCTTAAAATTTGGACTTGATCCTTTTCAATTTGCATTCTTCTCCCACGACCATATCCACCTTGGCGACGTGCTAAATCACGATTAATATCTTCAGCTAACAACTCTAGTTGAGCTGGCACCCCTTCAATAATCGTCGTTAATTGCGGGCCATGTGACTCACCAGCTGTTAAATATCTCATCTCGACTCCTCCAATTCCAACAACCTTTTCTCTTTAACGCTTTTATGCGTTAAATTATAACATGAATATCATCACTTTGTCTCAAATAATTTAGACAATTTCGTTATTATCTAGACATTTTACCAGTTTAACCTTTATCCGTCTAAGGAAAAATTTCATCGAGTTTAATAAAAAGGATGTGATTTTCTCTTTTAACAGACACTAACTAATAAGTGAAGGCATTTAAACACCTTTTCATATATTTATCTATTCTATATTTTTTTATAGAAAAATGCATCCTCAGTTTTCAAGCTCGTACATTTTCGCGTTAAATATTTGTTTTGCAATTTTTACAAACAATCCCCCTCCCAGGGCGGAGCGCTCGACTAAACTTAAGGTTCAATTCAATCGCTAACCTCAAACTATGTTACCGATTAATCATATGACGAATATGTCCAAATTTCCATTAGAATTCGCAATCCTAAGGAGCCTCTTCTACTCTTTGAAAAAACAACAAATGATACTGCCCTTAACAATTAAAGACATCCTTCAAGGTTCTTATTTGAAGCCTACATTTATGTCTTTTAGTTAAAAAGAAAAAGCCCGCCCTAAACGGACGAACCTTTAAACGCTTACATTAAATCCACTTACTAACCGTTTTCTCATATTCATTTAGCTCATTTTCATTAAAGAAAATCGAAATCTCTCTTTCTGCACTTGCAGGAGAATCAGAACCATGAATGACATTCATAGAAACTTGTACACCATAATCTCCCCGGATTGTTCCAGGACCGGCTTCTGCAGGATTGGTTGTTCCCATCATCGTACGAGCAGTTGAGATTACATTTACACCTTCCCAAACCATTGCAAATACAGGACCTGACGTAATAAATTTGACTAAATCGCCAAAGAAAGGACGCTCTTTATGTTCAGCATAGTGAGTTTCTGCTGTTTCTTTTGAAAGAGTCATTAACTTTGCACCAACTAACGTAAAGCCCTTCTTTTCAAAACGTGATACAACTTCGCCAATTAAATTACGTTGTACTCCATCGGGCTTAATCATTAAATATGTACGTTCCATGAACAGATCGCTCCTATCAAATTATGTAGTAGAACCTCTATTAGTATAGCAAATATTCAAAACTGTAACAATATCAGTTGAGAATTATTTACTAGAAAACGCTAACATTACCATAAACGGACTAAATAAATCTATTCAGGTAAGAAAACAAAGTTCTCGCCTTACTTCTCCAACCAAAAAGTGATTCAGCTCGATATCTTCCATTTTTACCCACTTCTCCATCTTATTCACGCCAAATAGCTGATGAGAAACGATATTCCATTTCATCACCAGCTATGAATTTTGCATAATTTTTAATTTAAAATTTACGTTTGCCTATGTAGGTAGCAATCTCTCGTAAATAAGTCTTCTCTTTTGTATCAGGTAGTCTTTCAAGTGCTTCATAAGCTTTTTTCAAATATTGATCACTTATCTCTATCGAGTACTCAATCCCCCCAGACTGTTTTACTGCATTTAGAATAGAGGAAATATCAATATTCTCTGGATAGTTAGTCGCTAGCATATCCTTTACAAGTTTCTTAATTTCAACGTCGTGATGCATAGCATAAAGTGCAGGCAACGTAACATTCCCTTGGCGTAAATCACCACCTGCGGGCTTTCCTAACTGCTTCTCAGTCCCGACAAAATCAAGTACATCATCTGTTATTTGAAAAGACATTCCCACATTATAACCAAATTGATACAGACCTCTTTGAATTTGTTGATCAGCCTTTGCCGCTAACGCCCCTAACTGACAACTAACTGCAATTAACAATGCCGTTTTGCGTTTAATTCTTCGTAAGTACACTCGGAAATTTTGACCCCAGTTGTATTGATCACGGATTTGCTCAATTTCTCCAAGGCACATTTCTAACATGGCATTCGATAATATTTGATGAATTTTCGGATCAGAGAAAAACGTTGACGTCTCTACTGCTTTTCCAAATATAAAGTCCCCTGTATACATCGCGACTCTGTTATCCCACTTTGATTTAATTGTTTTTTGCCCACGACGTAAATCTGCATCATCGATTACATCATCATGAACCAATGAAGCCATATGAATCAATTCTAATGGAACAGCAATATGTTTTAAATCTTCAATGTTATACTGTCCAAATTTAGCGGCCAATAATACGAATACAGGACGAATTCTCTTCCCACCAGCTTTTAGTAATTGAGTCGCTGCTTCCTGCAGGATATCATTTTTGGCTTGCACTGTTGTTTCAAGCTCTTTTTCAATAATAGTAATATCAGATTGAAATTGCATATAAATTTCTGCTAGTTTCATGTCGTCCACCTTAATTCATTACGACGATTCCCTATCGTCGTCAGCCTATTGTCTTATTTTCTTCTACTTAATAGTAACATCCGTATTCCAAATGTTTAACGTTTTAATAGGTTCAGCTATATAGTTCATTTTATAGAGCACTTCAAAGAAATAAGATAGTCCCCGTTGTTCTTGTGGTCCAAAATCATTACAAAGTTTCAAAAAGTACTTATCCCAAAATGATTTATTGCCTCCATATGTTTTCACTATATCGGCAATCATTGGTTGGTAATTTTCAGATTCACTTCGCAATTTACTTTCTAGGAACGATCGATATATATAGCCGACAAGGCTTGTATGATCACGAAGAGTTTCATTACGGACAGCAAATACAGCAAACGTCATTGGCAATCCTGTTTGATCATACCAGATGTCTCCTAAATCGTAATTATAAAGAGAATCACTATTTTCCCGTTTAGCTACGATCGCGTCGTCCCCAATTAATAAACACGCATCATGTTCTAATAACATAGTTCCAATATCGGGCTTCATCATAGTATATGAAATGGATAAGGAATAAAAATGTTCCAAGATAATTTTCAAAAGATGAACAGAAGATGCCGAGCTTAACGTTAATGCAACTTTTTTTCCGTCTAGTTCCTGTAGAGGTACTTTTGAAAATAAATAGATAGAGCCAACCGCTCCATAGGATGTGACTGATAAATTCGGCATTAACGTAAATGCATTTGCATTTTCAGCATACGCAAACGAAGATATACCACCAATGTCAATTCTTCCTGATGCCATCTCTTGATTCAGCTGAGCGGGAACTTGTGGGATAAATTGACAGTTGCGTTTCTTTAACGCGTCCCGGTCGAGGTGGTAAAAGAAAGGTAAAATATTCGTATATGAAATTTCACCTATTACAACACTCATCGTTTATCCCCCCACCTTGTAAACAAATCATGTTTAACACCTAGACTGTCTAACGCTTTACCAACTAGAAAATTAATGAGCTCATCCATGTTCTTCGGTAAGTGATAGAAACCTGGCATCGCCGGAAGAACTTTCGCTCCAACTTTTGAAACCTTAAGCATATTTTCTAAATGAAGTTGGTTAAGTGGGGTTTCCCTAGGAACTAAAATGAGGTTTCGCCCCTCTTTTAACATAACATCCGCTGTTCGTTCAAGGAGATTTCCAGAAGCACCGTTTGCAATACCAGAAAGGGTTCCCATTGAACAAGGGATAATAATCATTCCATCATTTTGGTATGAACCGCTTGCAATGGGCGCTCCGTAATCATGAAGATCATGAGTGTGTAGTTGCCCATCGTAGCCACTAAATAATTCCTCGATAACAGAATCACGGTTGGAGGTCGCTAGTAACAATTCTTCTTTAAATACCCTCCAAGCTGCCTCTGTCAACACTAAATGAACTTTGTAAGATCGTTTTAGTAGTTCTTGAACAAGACGAACACCATATACCGCTCCACTTGCTCCTGTTATCCCCACAGTGAATATTCCTTTAGCTTCTAACGTCATATTAGTATATCTCCAATCGCAAAAATGAACAAAACAAGACTAAGAATTCCGTTCATTGTAAAAAAAGCTACATCCAACTTCGAAAGGTCATTCTCTGAAACAAGTGAGTGTTCATAAACCATAATCCCACCTGCTATTACGACCCCAATGAAATAAATCCATCCTAATGGAGTAAAGAAAAACAATCCAACAAAAGATAAGAAACTGATTACATGCAGAAAACGAGCAATCTTCAAAGCTCGTCCAATACCAAATTGACTCGGAATTGAGTACAATTCATTTTCTCTATCATAATCAGCGTCTTGCGTGGCATAGATCACATCAAACCCAGCTGTCCAAAAGGCAACTGCCAAAAATAATAGCAAAGCTTCCCAAGTTAATGTTCCAGTAGCGCCTACCCAACCACCAAGTGGTGCAAGTCCAATTGTTACTCCTAATATAAGATGACATGTCCATGTAAACCTTTTTGTATATGAATAAATAACTAAAAAGAAAACTGCGATAGGTAATAGATAGACTGCTAATATGTTTAGTTGAAAGGCTGCATAAAAAAGAAGTGCAAATGAAATTAATATAAATAAGAGCACTTCAATTTTTGACACTAATCCTGCTGGAATCGCTCGGTTGGCCGTTCTTGGATTGCGTTTATCGATTTGTTCATCAATTACCCTATTAAGTGACATGGCTGCACTTCTCGCACCGATCATTGCTATCGTAATCCAAAGCCATTCCGACCATGCAGGCCACTCGTTATTCACAATAAAAGCACCAAGCATTGCGCCAAAATAGGCAAACGGAAGTGCAAAAACGGTATGTTCAAATTTGATCATTTCTAAGATGATTTTTATCTTTCTAATCACGTGTATCTGCTCCAATTCTACTTGCTACTTGATTTTTTGCCTAGATGCATAGCTGCAACTCCACCCGAATACGGCTTCACTTCGACATCAACAAAACCAGCTTCACGAAACATGTCAGCTAGTTTATCACGATTTGGAAACGACATTGTTGATTCTTGTAACCAAGAATACTCGTCATAACTCTTCGCAAACATTTTTCCAAATACCGGCATTACTTGACGGAAATAAAAGAAATATAACTGCTTAAATACCGGAATCGTAGGTTGTGATGTTTCAAGACAAACCGTCATTCCTCCAGGCTTTGTCACACGATACATTTCCTTTAGAACTTGCATATAATCAGGTACATTTCGCAGTCCAAATCCTATAGTCACAAAGTCAAAGCAATTATCTTCGTAAGGGAGCTCCATTGCGTTTCCATGGACAAGGTTTACTTGCTTTAGGTTTCGTTTCTCTACTTTTTCTTTTCCAACTTTAAGCATATTTTGGCTAAAGTCTAATCCCTCAACATGACCATTTGAGCCCACTTCTTCACCCAAAGCAATCGCCCAATCTGCCGTTCCACAACAAACATCAAGTGCATGATTTCCTTTTTGAACATTCATTCTTTTCATCGTATCCTTGCGCCATGCCTTATGACGCTGAAAGCTAATTACAGAGTTCATTACATCATACTTTTTATAAATTGATTCAAATACTTGATGAACGCGCTCTTCTTTCGTATGTGTCATCTAGTTCACCCTTCTTCTGAAACGATCTCTTGAAATTCTGCCTTACCTAGTAGTCCATCAATATGATCAATAATAAAACTCTCAAACGTAGGCAATGACCGACAACTCAAAATAAGCCGATCTTTCACATCTTCAACTTTTCTATCTATACATTGAAGAGTCTCTTCTCCACTCCTAGATTCTCTAAGAATAGACTCAATTATAGGACTTTCTGAACCTTTTTCCCAGTTTACCTTTTCCGATAAGAGTCTTTTGAGATAAAAGAAGTCCTTTATTACATCTTTCCAGTTAGCTTGTTCAAAAAAGTCAGCCATATTTTGCATTAGCACAGACTCAATTTGTGAAATATTCAATTGAACCTCTTCATAAGTAAAGTCATCTGCATCATATAGATTCATTTTGTATTCATTGATTTCTTGGATCGATTTGCTAAATACCCTGATCATAGGTACATGTTTTTTCTCTGCAAGCAAATAGTAGTAAAGACCAACGTAATAGTCCCCTGCTAGTACGGTCAACTGCCTATTTTTACGTAAACTATCAGAAGTAATTGGTTGAAGGGAGACTTCATCATGAACATCAAGAGCAGCTTGAAGTAATAATGCTGAAATCGTAAACATTTTCGCCTCAGAATTGGATAGTCGTTTATATAACATCGCATATAAAAAACGAACCTTATCATCATCTATAACTGGTTCTGGTATGTACGATTGCAAATATAGATGTTTTGTTAGGCTATAAAAATTCATTTTGATTTCTTTTACTTTATCATCGAACTGACTCATGCTCACCATAAAAAATCCCCCAAATTCCGTCCTTCATTGTTGTCATATTCAAATTTCCATTCCTCTAATTATACAATTATCCTCTACTAGTACTAAAACACAGAGTTAACAAACTCAAGTGATTATTCCTCTGTATCCATCGTACCATGACTCGTTTGAATGATTGCTTTTCCCCTAATTTTCACAGCTGAAGTATGTTCTGTAAATTGAGCAATCATGACCTCACCTTTATCAAGTTTTTCAGAGTGGTGAAAGCGAGTATCAGAACCACGTGTAAGACCAATCACATTCACACCATTTTCCTTTGCCTTTATAACAAAAAACTCATTTTGATTACTCATCTCAACTCTCCTGTTCCTAAAGTTACCCCTATATGCATTCTACTTTTACTATCTTAACACGAATTGAAAAATTTCGCTTTAGAAGCTCTATAAATAAGTCATGAAAATTACTACTCAAATCTTAGCATAAAAAATTAGAGCAAAGCAAAAAGAACCCCATCTTGGGGCTCTTTTCTTCATATAATAGAAATGTCATCATTATAGGATAATGGCAATAAGCCCACCAGAACCTTCGTTAATGATTCTCTCTAACGTCTCCTTTAATTTATATCGAGCATTTTCTGGCATAAGCGATAGTTTAGCTGAAATACCTTCGCGTACAATTGAATTAAGTGACCTTCCAAAAATGTCAGAATTCCAAATCGATAACGGGTTTTCTTCAAAATCTTGCATTAAATAGCGAACAAGCTCTTCACTCTGCTTTTCTGTACCAATTATTGGTGCAAACTCCGATTCTACATCTACTTTAATCATATGAATAGATGGAGCAACAGCTTTTAATCGTACACCAAAGCGTGACCCTTGACGAATAATTTCTGGTTCATCTAAGCTCATGTCAGACAAAGCAGGTGCTGCGATGCCGTAACCAGTTTGTTTGACCATTCGAAGTGCATCAGATACTTGATCATACTCTGCTTTAGCATGAGCAAAATCTTGCATCAATTGTAGTAGATGATCCTTCCCTCTTATTTCGACACCAACGACTTCTTTTAATACTTGATCATATAAATTATCCGGAGCGTATAAATCAATTTCAGCTATCCCATGCCCCATTTCAATTCCCGCTAAACGTGCGTCGTCAATGAATTCATATTCTGTGAATTGTCCAACAACGCGATCGACATCGCGAAGACGCTTAATATCTTTAACTGTCTCACGAACAGATTCTTCATAACTTTGACGGAGCCAATGATCTTCTCGTAATACCATAACCCAGCTTGGAAGATTAACATTCACTTCATGAACCGGAAATTCAAACAATACTTCACGAAGAACATTGTTAATATCTTGGTCTGTCATACTCTCAATACTCATTGCTAAAACCGGAATATCGTATTCGTCCGCCAATTGCCTGCGCAGTTGATCAGTGTCTGGGTGATGAGGTCGCACACTATTAACAATCATAATAAATGGTTTTCCAACTTCTTTTAATTCCTCAACAACACGCGCTTCTGATTCTAGATAATCGTTACGAGGAATTTCACCAATTGAACCATCCGTTGTTACGACCACACCTAAAGTTGAATGTTCTTGAATGACTTTACGCGTTCCAATTTCTGCTGCCTCTTGAAATGGAATTGGCTCCTCATACCAAGGTGTATTAATCATCCTAGGTCCATGCTCATCCTCATAACCTTTTGCTCCAGGAACAGCATACCCAACACAATCAACTAGCCGAATATTAACATCAAGTCCATCATCAACATGAATTGAAATCGCTTGGTTTGGAACAAATTTCGGCTCCGTTGTCATAATTGTCTTACCCGCCGCACTTTGAGGCAATTCATCTTGTGCTCGTGCTTTTTCTGACTCATTTTCAATATTCGGGAGAACGACTAATTCCATAAATTTCTTAATGAATGTCGATTTCCCTGTGCGTACTGCACCTACCACTCCGAGATAAATATCGCCGCCAGTTCGTTCAGCGATATCTTTGAAAATATCTACCTTTTCCACGTGATCCCCTCCCGATCGAGTAAAAATTTGAGAAACCCTTCTTTCCGTAAACCTTGGACACTATCATATCTATGATGTTGTCCATAGTTTATGACAACTGTTCTCGAAAGTAAGAAGATTCTCGTTTTTGGGCTACCGAGAAGGGGAAAACAAAAAACGCCCCTTCCTCTGATATGTATATCAAAAGATAAGGGGCATTAGACCAATTTTATTCATCTGCTCTATTATTTTTTTCTTAGCTCCATAGCATAAATGGGTTCTTGATTATCATCAAGAACATATGGAACACTTCGTAAAGGCACAAATGGAGAATTTTCATATAAAAGAGAGCGGATGTCTTCTCCTTCTGCAAATTGATGGTCATACTCATTAAGCATCATATTTAGATCAATACGATAATCAATTATAATCTCTCCATCATTGGTTAATAGTAAAGGTAGTAACGTATCGTGGTAAGGGCTTCTAACATGAGGAGCTTCCTTATAGTTAAGAGCCTCATGATCTAGTATGAAAAGTCCAACATCAATCATTTCCTTAATTGGTGCATATTGATGTTTTCTCATATAATCATTTAGACGTTGCTGCAACTGTCCGACCTCTCTCTGTGAAGTTAAATCAATCACCTTTACTTCAGGGTCCTCTTCAACATTCACTAGTACATATTGAAATACTCCACCGTTTTCAAAGGCTGTACCCGGTGGTTGCTGCAAGTACCTTGGGCTTAACTGATTAAAATCAATCACATAACGTTGGTAAAGTGAGGTTGTTTCATCAAACGTTCGAATTGGTAAAACACCTGTATCTGTTTGGAATTGCCGAACAGCAAGTTGAACAGATTGAAGTTGATCTGGATAAGCTATTCGATTTTCAGCCCGTTGATCATCAGGAAATAAACATCCACTTAATAGAAGTAGACTCATCGAAAGCCCTACTATAATCGCTTGTCTCATTGCCTGCCGACTCCTTTCTTATTACATAGTAGCGGTTGGTCCACCTAGTACGATAAGAAAGACAATACAACCGGATACAATCAAACAAACAAAAGAAAAGACCAATACTAACTTTTGCACCCAGCCTTTTAACTTTTCTCGACTAAATATTGCACTCCCTGCAGACACAAACATTAATGCAAGAGCAAAAAATGAAATCCACATATTCATCATCGCTTGTGACACGATCTATCAACCTCCAAAAATACGATTTCCAAACAACATTATAGCATAGCCTGTCCAAAAAGTCGGTGTCGCAAACAAAACAAATATAACAGTATAACGAACCTTAGATCAAAATCTAATTAACCTATATTCATGAAAGTGATTACGACCTTTCTCCCATGAAAAAAAGTTGAAGAAGTGGGGGCACACTTCTTCAACTTGACGAAACCCTTCGCCTTAAAGCACAGCCCTATAGTAATGTTCGTTCTTTACAAGTATATGCTAAAACCATAGATTTGCTTATGGTTTTAGCCTACACCCACGTTTATTTTTTGTTGAACATTTTTGCAAGTGAAGCAAAATCAGTTGGCATGTTATTATTTGTAATTGCTTCGACAATCTGGTCTTCTTTTTCTTTGGAGACTGGTTTATTAGCAAGCTTTGCTACTTGTGCAATTAGCTGTCTAACTGCCGCTTCATCTTTAAGATTTGTATTACTAACTGAATTTGCTAATTTAAATAATTCATCTGGTTTTACATTTGCCTTTTTTTGAATTTGGTCCATGAAAGATGAGTCATTTTTTTGAGACATGGTACGCCCTCCCTCATTCGTAATATCACGATATCATATGCGTGAACCCGAAGAAGGTGCGAATTTTCCCTATTACTGCTACTTCCTTATCTCAAAAAATCAACATCTAGTTGCTCAACTTCATGTTTTTTTACTCGACCCATTAATCGTTCTGTTGCTTCTTTTGGATGAAGCCCTTCAAATAATACTGCATTTAAAGCCGAGGTTATTGGCATATCTACTTCTACCTTTTGGGCTAATTCATGGGCTGCCTTTGTCGTGCGAATCCCTTCCACTACCATGCCCATTGATTGCAACACTTCATCTAAAGATTTTCCTTCACCAATCATGTATCCAGCTCGAAAGTTTCTTGAATGCACACTTGTACAAGTTACAATTAAATCCCCTAACCCTGAAAGTCCAGCAAACGTAAGTGGATTGGCGCCTAGCCTCACACCAATCCGAGCAATTTCTGCAAGTCCACGCGTCATAATTGCCGCTTTCGTATTATCGCCCATACCAAGTCCGTTAGTTAAACCACAAACAAGAGCAATACTATTTTTTAAGGCGCCTCCAATTTCAACCCCCACAAGATCCGGATTCGTATAAACACGGAAATGTTGGTTAATGAATAAATCCTGTGCTAACTCAGAAGCTTCGTTATTATTTGAAGATACAGCTACAGTCGTAGGTTGTCTAAGGCTTACTTCTTCAGCATGACTCGGACCTGATAACACAACAACGTCACGTAGCATGTGTGAACCACTAAATTCTTCCTCAATCATTTCCGAAATACGTTTATGAGTTCCTGGCTCTATTCCTTTACTTGCATGGATAATCGTAGCAGGAACTTTCATAACTTTTTTCAATTCTTTTACTGTTTCTCTGATTGCCTTCGTTGGAACAACTAAAAGAATAACCTCAACTCCATCAAGCGCCTTTGCTAATTGGTTATGTCCAATAATTCGTTCTGATAATACGATATTCGGTAAATATTTTGAATTTGTATGGTGCTTATTTATCTCTTCAATTTGATCAGGCCTTCTTGCCCACAGTCTAACCTCGTGTTCATTATCAGCTAAAACCATGGCTAAAGCGGTTCCCCAACTTCCTGCACCAATAACAGCAACTTTTGTCAAACCACTCACTCCTTGTCTACTTATGATTTCTGTCCGATTTTGCTCTCACTTCGTGCGAGCAAGCGTTGAATATTGGTTCGATGCCTCCAAATGGAAAGTAGTGCAACTACAAGCGCTAAATAGGCATAAACTACTGGATAAGCAAAATAATCTAAAAAAATGAAAGAAATAATTGGTGTTAAAATTGCAAATAATATTGACCCTAACGAGACATACCTTGTGAGTATAATGCTAATAATTGCTACAACTCCAGCATATAAAGCTGGTAATAAAAGTAGAGTTGCTAATACACCTATAGTGGTAGCAACTCCTTTCCCACCACGAAATCCATAATAAACCGGCCAATTATGACCTATAATCGCCGCAAATCCAGCTAACGCAGGAAAAAGCCCTGTCTCATCAGGTGCCACCATAGCTCCAATCCATACAGCAATGACCCCTTTTAAAACATCTAGGGCTAATACCGATAATGCAGGACCAAGGCCCAGCACCCGTAAAGTGTTTGTCGCCCCCGCATTGCCACTTCCATGTTGACGTATATCCACTTTTTTTATTTTCTTTGCAATAATATAGCTAAAACTTATTGATCCTAAGAGGTATCCAATTAAAACAGTAAAAATGAGTGCAATAACCATCATACTTTCCCCACCTCATACTCTCTCCTTCTATACCTGCTTTTGTCCAAAGCGTACAAACGTACGATATGAAAAAAGGATTTCATATCGTAACAAGTATGCCAGTGACAACTGATCCTTTGATCGCGTTATACATTTTTCTTTCTAGCAAAAATTTTAATTGGCGTCCCCTCAAAATCAAATGTTGCACGAAGTCGATTTTCTAAAAATCTCTCATATGAGAAATGCATCAATTCCGGTTCATTTACAAAGAAGACAAAGGTCGGCGGCTCTACAGCAACCTGTGTTACATAGTTGATCTTTAATCTCTTGCCCTTATCAGTAGGTGTTGGATTCATCGCAACTGCATCCATAATCATATCGTTAAGAACATTAGTAGCAACGCGCAAATGATGATTTTCAGATACTCTCTTAACCATTGGAAGGACTTGGTGCAAACGTTGTTTTGTTTTTGCCGAAACAAACAAAATAGGAGCGTACGTTAAAAATAATAGTTCTTCACGTAACTTTTGTTCAAAGTTCTTCATCGTCTTATCATCTTTTTCAACAGCATCCCACTTATTTACAACAAGAATGACCGCACGACCTGCTTCATGCGCATAACCAGCGATTTTCTTATCTTGCTCAATAAGCCCTTCTTCTGCGTTTATGACCACAAGGACAACGTTTGACCGTTCAATTGCTTTCAGCGATCGCAGAACACTATATTTTTCAGTCGCTTCATATACTTTTCCTCGTTTTCGCATACCCGCTGTATCAATAAGAACATAATCTTGTTCATCACGTGTGAATGGAGTATCGATTGCATCACGTGTTGTTCCTGGAATATTACTAACAATCACACGTTCTTCTCCGAGCATTGCATTAACGATTGAAGATTTCCCAACATTCGGTCGTCCAATTAGTGAAATTCGAATTGTTTCCTCATCATACGGGTCTTCTTCTTCATTTGGGAAATAATTGATCACTTGATCAAGTAAATCCCCAAGTCCTAATCCATGTGATCCAGAAATTGGATAAGGTGTATCCATCCCTAGAGAATAAAATTCATAAAGCTCTTCATGCATGTCCGGATTGTCAATTTTATTGACACCAAGAACAACGGGCTTGTCTGACCGAAATAATATTTTCGCTACTTCTTGATCTGCACTTGTAATGCCTTCACGACCGTTAACGATAAAAATAATGACGTCCGCTTCTTTAATGGCGAGTTCAGCTTGAGCACGCATTTGAATAAGCAACGGTTCATCACCTAATTCAATTCCACCTGTATCAATTAAATTAAATTCGCGGTTTAACCATTCACCTTTACTATAAATACGATCACGAGTTACTCCTGGCATATCTTCGACAATCGCAACCCGTTCTCCTACTATTCGATTGAAAATTGTAGACTTCCCAACATTAGGACGTCCGACTATCGCTACAACAGGCTTTGTCATAACGTCACAACCTTTCTGTTTACTTAGTGTGTTAAATAAGGATGATGCAATGGCTAAAAACCCTGCAGAGCTTACACTCATTGCTTGAGATCTTAGTAAAGAGGTCGAACAACCTTTTTAACAAGCTCTATTATGTAAAATCAACCAGTTTTATTGCAACTTTTTCATTCTACTTGATTTCAACATACTTGTCGACTTCTACTTTCACGAACTTTGTTTTAATAAACCAGACTTTTGTTCTTTGATTACCAATTTCCCTAATAGTGAAGAGAGCTGCATAAATGACCAAACAACACCAAATAACCCCCCTACTATTGCGAGAATATCAAAAAAATACAAGTTCCCAATTGATCTTCCCATATGAAGATGATGTTGACTAACAAGACCTGTCAACAATTCACCTTGAATCAGACCTGAAATAGCAAGTAATAAACGATGATAGAACGTTGTAGCAAGCAAAAATGCAATAATAGCTGTCAGACATCCTATCATCCAGCGACTATCAATAAGTTCTACAACAGGATCAAAAATAAGCATCATCCCAAAACCAGCATAAGCAGCACCTATCGTAATTGAGGCGATAAATGAATGAAATATTTTTAATTTTTTCTCCTTACTTATTTTGAAAAATAAATAAATTGAAAACAAAAGATAAGCAATATGGAATGACGTATTTGCAAGAACAAGTGTCGTTGGCAATAATATTAACAATGATAAAATAGCAAATGCACTCCAAAATCTCTTCTTAGACTTAGGCCAAAAGAAACTAATCACGACCCAAAGTCCCCAACCAAACCAATAAATAAAGATACCTTCCATTCTTACACCTCCTTCCTCTTAAGTATCGACGAAGATAGGTTGTTCTAACCATACAAATACATAGAAATACGGCTATGTGACACAATATAAAAGGTAATTTAGTTAGGATGGAAGGAGGGGAATTATGGGGAGAGATCGTCAGGAAAAAAAATTAAAAAAATCAGGTCGAGTCGAATCTGATCGTGATCAAAGTTTAGATTATCCAGGGGCAGCAAAAATGCAAAGCCCTGAACAAGCAAGAAAACAGCAACGTCCTTAATAAAGGTAATGACTTCTCTGAAAAAATGAGTATGAAACCTTTCGAATCCATATGTTTTCATCAACTTTGTACAAATATCAAAGAGGTAGCTTTTACCTCTTTGATTCTCGCCTACTAATTGAAGAAACATCGAATCCACGTTGAGTGGCCCAATGATATGTATCTCCGCAGATTACTAATGGTTTCTGTCGTAAATCTTGAAGATTTAATGCTTGCAAAGCTGTTAAAATGTAACGAAAGTCCTCTTCTAACTGCAATACCTCATCTATTAGTGCTTCTTGACCTTTATCAATTAATATTCGCAAAAAATTACCAGCAAATCCTCCCGCTGATGCACCTAAGGCTATAGACTTTGCTAAATCTAGCGCATTCTGTAATCCTCCTGAAGCAAATACATGAATGTTCGCATTTGCATAAAGAGCTTCTAAAAGAGAAGACGTTGTCGTTATTCCCCAATTATCAAAAAAGTCAAGTCGACGTTGTCTACGCTCATTTTCTACTTTAGAAAAGTTCGTTCCACCAAAGCCACCAACATCAACCGCAAATACACCAACAGAGGCTAATGTTTCTACCGTTTCTTTACTCATTCCAAACCCAACTTCTTTTACGATAACAGGTACTTCAATTCTATCTACAATTTTCTCAATTCGACTTACCATATGCGTAAAATCACGATCTCCCTCAGGCATTACTAGTTCTTGAATTACATTTACATGTATTTGTAGGGCATTCGCTTCAAGCATGTCAACTGCTTGCTTTGCTTGTTCCACAGTTGCCTCACTTCCAAGATTAGCAAAAATAACTCCCTTTGGGTTTGTTTTTCTTACGACTTGAAAGCTCTGACATTGCTTCTCTTCTCTTAGCGCAGCCATTTGAGAACCAACAGCCATTCCTATACCTGTTTGCGCAGCAACTTCAGCAAGTTGTTCGTTGATTAGCCTTGTTTTCTCTCCTCCACCACCTGTCATCGCATTGATAAAAATCGGCGAACTTAAAGTAAGTTCGCCGATTTGCGATGAGAGATTAATGTGTTCTAGATTTACTTCTGGAAGGCTGTTGTGAACAAACATAATGTCTTCAAATCCATGCGTTAAATCTTGTCCCGTGGACAGTGCATGCTGAATATGATCTAGCTTCCTAGTAGCTCTACTCACCCATAATCACCCTACATCTTTATTTTTTATATTTCTTTAATTGGTCACCAATCATGTCCCCAAGAGAAAAACCACCAGGTTCTGCTTCTCTTGTTGCTTCATACTCTTGATAATCTGCATCACTCGTTTCCTCGTCTTCTAGTAAATCGCGAATACTTAAAGAGATTCGTTTCTCAACAACATTCACATCGAGTACTTTGACCTCAACCTTTTCCCCTTCTGATAAAACTTCAGATGGAGTCCCAATATGACGGTTAGCAATTTGCGAAATATGAACTAGTCCTTCAACACCTGGTGCAAGCTCGATAAAAGCACCAAATGAAACAAGACGTCTAACCGTGCCTTCTAATACATCCCCAGATTTAACTTTTCCAGAGAAGCTTTCCCAAGGCCCTGGTAATGTTTCTTTTATAGACAGAGATATTCGTTCGCTATCTTGATCGACAGAGAGAATTTTCACTTGAACAGAATCACCTTCATTCACAACGTCTGATGGCTTTTCTACGCGATGATGAGCTAGTTGAGAAATATGGACTAACCCATCAACTCCACCAACATCAACAAACGCGCCAAAATCTGTTAATCGTTGAACACGTCCTTCAACAACATCCCCGGCTTTTAACGTTTGTAAAATGTTCCGCTTTTGTTCTTCTAGTTCTTCATCTAAAACAGCTCTTTGCGATAAAATCAACTTGTTGTTTTCCTTGTCAATTTCAGCTATCTTTAATCGTAATGTGCGACCTTTATAATCTGTAAAATCTTCAACAAAATGACGTTCGACTAAAGAAGCTGGGATAAATCCTCTAACTCCTACATCAACAACGAGCCCACCCTTTACAACATCAGCAACTTCTACTTCAAGAATTTGACCCGCTTCATAAGCTTGTTGAAGCTCGTCCCATGCTTTCTCTGCTTGCACCGCACGCTTTGAAAGGATGAGCTCATCGTCCTCAATTTTTAGAACTTTTAAATCGAGCTCATCGTCAACTGAAAGAACATCACTTACCTTTTCCACATGCAAACTTGACAATTCACTAATTGGAACGATGCCATCAACTTTAAAGCCCACATCGACAAACGCTTGTTTATCTTCGACTTTCGTCACTTTACCCGATACAACATCCCCTTCGGCAAAGGACTTCATTTCTGTCACTTCGTTGTTCATTTCTTCGACCATTGACTTTTGCCTCCTTCAATCCCCGCAGTCTAGTAGCGGTACCTCACTATTATTTTAACTATCTTTCACGACTAGCGAAAGAAAATTTATTCATGGCATTATAGAGTGTTTTTCAATTAATTGTCTAATTTCACTCATAATTAATTCTGTTGCTTCTTCTGCAGATGCTTTTTGCTCTCTTAATTCACTGAAATCGATTGCCTCTCCGTAAACTAATTTTAACGGCCTAAAACTCTTATAAGGACCAATAATAGCACAAGGAATTACTGTTGAATCTGTTCGAAGAGCAAAGAAACCGGCTCCAGACAACCCTTTTCCTACCTTGCCATCCTTACTTCTTGTACCTTCTGGAAACAACCCGATCATATGCCCTTCTTTTAATAACTTCATAGCAGTACGGATCGCTTGTTTATCACTCATCCCTCTTCGTACGGGAAAAGCACCTAATTTTGGTAATAAACCTTTTAGAATAGGCATTTCAAACAATTCTTGTTTCGCCATATAATGTAATTGCCGATTTATGTATGCACCTAATAATGGCGGATCGAAATTGTGAATATGATTGCAACAAAGAATTGTTGCTCCGTCTTTAGGTATGTTCTCTTTTCCTACTACTTCGACTTTATAAGATGTTGAAAGAAACATCCTGCTGACACTTTGTCCAAATTGATAAATCCCCATGTTACCTTGCCCTCTCTTTTGCCAGTTCAATTATTAATTCTGCTACTTCAGGAATAGTAAGTGCCGTTGAATCTATTTCTACCGCATCATCAGCTTTTTTCAACGGGGCAAATGCTCGAGTTGAATCTAACTTATCTCGATGGGCAATTTCTTTTTTTATTTGGTCAAAGTTTGATAAAATTCCTTTTCCTTGATGCTCTTCATAGCGACGCCTCGCTCTCTCCTCAACAGAAGCCGTTAAGAAAATCTTCACCTTGGCATCTGGTAATACATATGTTCCAATATCCCTGCCATCAAGTACTGCATGCCCATTCTCCGCTAATTTCCGTTGACGATCAACCATTTCGATCCTCACTGCTTCATGGCTTGAAACCAACGAAACGTTAGATGTAACGTTCTTTGTACGAATGGCGGCGGTAACATCTTCATTATTAACGAAAACTCGTACACCACTCTCTTCGTGTTGAAGTTGAATTCTCAAATCTTTTAGTAGTTCTATAAGTTGTGAGCCTTCTTCAAGATTTAGACCAACTCGCATAGCTACAAAAGTTAGTGCACGATACATAGCTCCAGTATCAATGTAAAGATAGGAAAGCTTTTCTGCCACTATTTTTGCAACCGTACTTTTCCCTGCTCCAGCAGGGCCATCAATAGCAATATTCATCTTTTTGTTCATCTACTAATACACCTCATATACGATCCGAACAATTGAAAGTGTTTTCACTACGGATTACCCTAATTGTTCTCTTTTTCATCTTATCATACTCTGACATTTCTAGTCTAACGAAAGGTTGCGAATTATCAGTATTAATTATACTTACATGAGTACTCCACTAACCTTTTTTCAAACTTAACCAAATCCATGTTGTTCGTAGTACTCCCTAAATACATTTCTTCACTACTTTTTTTACTTAGAAATTGACACCGTCATATTTTCTTCTTACAACTACTTGTCTTTCAAAACAATATCGTATGATTTTCTGTTGGTCTCGCTCTTCAATTTCAATAAATTGCAAAGAAGCTCTTTCCCTACTATTCGGCCTTGGCTTCCATACTCGAACGATTTTACATTTAGCTTGTACATATATAATTTCACCTACCTGCATATGTAATACAAGCCAAATGTTCACGCTACCTTCAGTTGGTATACTTTGACCACTCGGAACAATAACAGCACAGCCTCCCCCACTTAAATCCAAAGTAACGGTTGTAAAAGGAGGAAATTCATTATGTATTGGATGTATGGCTGCATCGACAATTGTTTCTACACGGACATAATTACGACGTTGTATTCGGACGTAATTTTCTTTTCCTGGATTTTTTAAAAGTAGAACAGGTATATGACCCTTTTTTCTTCCAATGATTTCCGTATCGAATGCATATACCGCTTTATCCTCAGCGATAAACCAAGCTCGAAATTCTGTACCATCAAAAAAGAAACTCGGTTTTTCCGTTTCTTCATTTATCGGATAATCAATTACATACATTGATTGAGTTTGATCTACTAATCGACATTTAAATCTCAACGTTTTCTCAAGCTCTTTTTTTTCGTGTAGTTCTAAAAAGATAGTAGATCCAGCTTTAATCAAATTTTCTCCTCCTTTTTATAGATATAACAAATGACTTCATTCCTTTTATTATTACATGAAAAATCAAAAAGAAGAAGCTTCTTTAAACTGGCACCTATGTCAAGGACACAATAAAAAAAGAGATTAAGCAACTAGAAGATGATTCCTATATTGAATAGGG